>CAZDSN010000791.1:0-2192 GCA_964507675.1 uncultured Ardenticatenaceae bacterium
CCTGGGGGTGTCCTCACCTGGGGGGTGTCCTCACCTGGGGGGTGTCCTCATCCCCGTTTACCAGATTGTTTTCTTAAACCTTAAATCTCTGAGCCTTCGACCCATTTAGCCAGAACGATGTGCTGGTTCTTATGACATGAGCGAGTAGAATTGTCCTCATGGACCTGACTACATTGCTAGAAAAAATTGAAAAAAAGCAAGCCATCATTGGCGTGATTGGGTTGGGGTATGTGGGACTGCCGGTGGCGGTGGCGTTTGCGGGGGTGGGCTTTACCGTGGTGGGCGTGGACGTGAAAGGGGAGCGGATGGAGAGGATCAATGCCGGCATTTCCCCCATCACCAGTCACGAACCCGGCCTGGCTGAGTTGCTGCGAGCGGTGATTGGTTCCGGACGGTTGCGGGCGACGACAGCTTACACGGCGCTGACGGCAGCTGACGTGATCTTGATTAACGTGGAAACGCCGGTGGATGCAGACCACCAGCCGCGTTATGCCGCTCTCAAAGCCGCCTGCCGCAGCCTGGGGGCTGTGCTGCGACGGGGAGCTTTAGTGATAGTGGAATCCACGACCGCGCCAGGTACGATAGATAACGTGGTGCGCCCGCTGCTGGTAGAAGCCAGTGGGGGCGCTGATTTCTATCTGGGCGCGTGCCCGGAACGGGTGATGCCGGGCAAGCTGCTGGCGAATCTGCGCCAGATGAGCCGCGTGTGCGGCGGCGACACGCCGCGGACGGCAGCGGCCATGGTCGCCCTCTACCGTCACATTGTAGACGCCGACCTGGACGTGGCGGATCCGACGACGGCGGAACTGGTGAAGACCACGGAAAACGCCTATCGGGACGTGCAAATTGCCTTTGCTAACGAAGTGGCGTTGATTTGCGAAGCGGCGGGGGCGGATGTGTGGCGGGTGCGCGAACTGGTGAACAAAAGCCCAGGGCGGCAGATGCTGCTGCCAGGGGCAGGCGTAGGCGGGCATTGCATTCCCAAAGACCCCTGGCTGTTGGCGTATGGCGCGCAAGGGCGGGCAGCCGTGCGGCTGCTGCCGGCAGCGCGGGCGGTGAACGAGAGTATGCCTTACCACATGGCGGATTTGTTGGCGGCGGGGCTGGCAGATGCCGGCAGGACCCTGGCTGAGTCCCGCGTCACCATTCTCGGCTATGCCTATTTGGAAAACAGCGACGACACCCGCCACAGCCCCAGCGCCACCCTTGTACCTCATTTGCAGGCGTTGGGTGCAGCCGTGGTAGTGCATGACCCCTGGGTGCAGGAGTATCAAGGGGACGTGTGGGACTGTCTGGCTGGCAGCGACGCCGCTGTCATAATGGTGGCGCACGACGAATATCGCGCTATCTCCCTGCCCCGCCTGGCGGCAGCGTTGCGCACGCCGGTGCTGGTGGATGGACGGCGCGTGTTTGAGGCTCAGGCGGCGCGTGACGCCGGGCTTGTTTTCTGCGGCGTCGGCATGGGTTCGTAAGTATCGGCGAATTGAAGATCAGGATTTCGCGGAGAAAATGGGCGAAATCTTGAGTTGACTGCTGCTCAGGTGTTTCATGTACAAAGGTAAGCGGATTGCGGTGGTTGTGCCGGCATTTAACGAAGAAACCCTCATTGGCGTCACCCTTGACGCTATGCCTGATTTTATAGACGACATTGTGGTTGTGGACGATTGCAGCCGCGACCAGACGACGACGCGGGTGCGGGAGCGGTTGGGGCGGCGACCTGGCCTGACGCTGCTGCCGCACGAGCGCAACCAGGGAGTGGGCGGGGCGATTGCCACCGGCTACAAATGGTGCCGCGATCAGGGCGTAGACGTGGCCGTGGTCATGGCTGGAGATGCGCAGATGGACCCCGCCGATTTGCCGGCTGTCCTGGATCCGGTGGTCAATGATGAAGTGGATTACACCAAAGGCAATCGCCTCTTTACGGGCGACGCCTGGAAAGTCATTCCCCGCGTGCGCTATCTGGGCAACTCCATGATGTCGCTGCTGACCAAGATCGCCTCTGGCTACTGGCACGTGGCCGATTCTCAGTCTGGCTACACGGCTATTAACCGCAAAGCGCTGCGTACGCTGGATTGGGACGCCATGTATAAGCGATATGGGCAGCCCAATGACCTGCTGGTGCGGCTAAATGTGTATAACTTTCGCGTGCGCGACGTGCCTGTGCGCCCGGTGTACAACATTGGCGAGCAGTC
>CAZDSN010000792.1:0-2189 GCA_964507675.1 uncultured Ardenticatenaceae bacterium
AAAATGAGGCCCGTCAGGCGCACGGTTGGCAGTTTTGGCTGCTGCTCCATTCCCCACAGAACCAGGTAGAAACCTGCCCCGCCCACGAACAGGGGCACGACCGCCCCACCCCAGCCAAAAGTTGACCACATCAGGTTTGCCAGAGCGGTAGTCAACTGCCCCTGGGTGGGCGACAGCAGACTGAGAACGGTGACGGCGGTAATGAAGATCAGGACAATGCCGGCAATTAACGCCTTCTGCTCCAGGTTCAACCGGAATGGTTCCTTCTTCCGCGCCTGCCGGGGCGATGCCTTGGCGCCAGACGGCGGGGCGGATTTCCCTTTCCCGTTTTTATTCTGACCGCGCGCCGACGTGCCCCCGCGAGTTGCTGTCGAACGGGACTGCGTCTGCTTTTGGGGGGCGCGGCTGTTTTGCTTCTGTGCCATAGCTCAAATGTTCCTTGCAGAATTATAACATGGAAGCCAGATATGGGCAGGTTGCGGCGAACGTGTTAAAACAGAAAGCACCTTGATTTCCCCTGCCAGGATGACATCCGTTCTGCAAGCGCCTGGCATCTGGATAATACAATAACTTGCGCAAGAGAAACCGTTTGTGGCCGCGGTTCTTTGACGCTGCATGCGGACGACGCATAACCTGGTTTCTCCGCTGGTTGTCGTGCGCATACGCTGGACGCTTATGAAAATTGCTGTTGGTTCCACCAATCCTGCCAAAATAGCTGCTGTCCGGCAGATGGTTGCCCAGATATGGCCGGACTGCCAATTGTTACCCTGCGCTGTCCCCACCGGCGTCAGCGTCATGCCCCTGAGTGATGCCGAATGCATCGCCGGCGCCCGCAACCGGGCGGCGGCAGCGCAGCAGCAAACCCAGGCCGATCTGGGCATTGGCCTGGAAGGCGGCGTGCAGGCGGAACCGGTTGGCCTGGTGCTCACCGCCTGGGCCGTCATTGTAGATAGTCATGGACAGGAGGGCATCGGTAGTTCCGGGAGACTGCCGCTGCCGGCTTTTGTTGCCGCCCAGATTCGCCAGGGGGCCGAACTCGGCCCGGTCATGGATGCGTTGCTGGGAGAAACCAACGTTAAGCAGAAGGATGGCGCTGTGGGAGCGTTTACCAATGGCCTTATCAACCGCCGCGACGCCCTGGCGATGGCCGTCGCTTATGCCCTGGCCCCTTTCATCACCCCCCACTTCTACCAGCGCCCAAACGCCCATTAACCGTTCACAAATTCACCTGTTCGCCCATTAGCTATTTTCTCTTGATCGGAACACGCCGCCCATGATCCCAGTCGCCGCCTTTTCTCCACCTGAATTGACCGCTGTGCCTGTGGCGGCGTGCCTGACGGATCTGTTGGCGCATGACCTGGATTTTCACGACGCGGGCGATAGTTGTCCCGCCCACACTATCCACTCTTTTCCCGCTAAATTTCCGCCGCAGCTTCCGCAAAAGTTCATCCACGCCCTGACGCAGCCAGGCCAGGTAGTGCTAGACCCCATGTCAGGGTCAGGCACCACGGCGCTGGAAGCGTATCTGGCCGGGCGGCAGGCCATTGGATTTGACATAGATCCCCTGGCGCTGCTGCTGGCCCAAGTGAAAACGACGCCGCTGCCGGCAGAAACTGCCGTAGTTGCCGGCATGGAAGCCGCCGCCCGCGCCCAACAAATCCTGCGCCGCTGCCCAGATGAACTAAGCCGCCTGCGCGCCCGCCGCTGGGATGAGAAGAGCCGCCGCTTCATCGCCTACTGGTTCGCTCCTACCACGCAACTAGAATTGACGGCTTTGATCCAGGAAATTGAGGCTGTGGCTGACCCGCACATACGCGCTTTCCTGCTGGCGGCTTTTTCCGCCGTGATCATTGCTCGCTCTCGCGGCGTTTCTCTGGCTGTTGACCTGGCGCATACCCGTCCCCATCGCGTGCAGGCGGCGTTTTCGCCTGCCGGCAAACAGCTTTTCGCCAGGGCTTCTTCCACCAATGGCGCATCTCCGCCCAGCCATCAAACCAAAATTATTTGTCCTGCGCTGGTTGAATTTTGCCGCCGCGTTCAGGTTCAGGCGCGCGCCCTGCTGCCGCCGTCCGCCGCACCGGCCCCCCTCCTCAGCTTCGGCAACGCCCAGGCGCTGCCCCTGCCGGCATCTTCCGTGGACTTGATCGTCACTTCGCCCCCCTATGCCGGCAACGCTATTGACTACATGC
>CAZDSN010000793.1:0-2186 GCA_964507675.1 uncultured Ardenticatenaceae bacterium
AATAGTGGCGATCCAGGGGGCCATCTACGGACAAACCCAGGTCAGTCAAACGCCGCTTCCACTGCAATAACCGGTCATAGTCGGGCACGCGCAGGGCAAAGTGGTGGGTTCCGCCAATGCCGGGGTAGCCGCGAGGCACGCCGGGCCACTCAAAGAAGGTGATAGCTGTGCCAGGACGGCCCGTTTCATCGCCAAAGTAGAGATGATAGCTGCCAGGGTCGTCAAAGTTGACGGTCTTTTTAACAAAGCGAAGACCAAGAACCTGGGTATAGAAAGCGACCGTTCGGGGGGCGTCGGAACAGCCCAATGTAATGTGATGCAGGCCAAGGATTGTCATGGTTGTCTCTATGGGGTGTGCATGAAGGGAGGCAGATAGAAGGAAAGAAAGTTAAGCGGTTGGTCCCCGGCTGTGACCGTGGGAGCAGCCGCCGTGGGCGCAGCCAGCAGCACATCATAGCGAGCGACATCGGCAGACAGGTGGGGCGCTTCCAGGCGACCTGTTCCATCTACGAAGTAGAGAAAAAGCTCTTCATTGTCCCCTGGCAATTCCACTGTGCTCTTGCCGCCGGCAGGCAGTAAAGTAGAAGTGAGGCGAGCTTCAACGTGGGCGTCGGTGGCCCCGTCAGGGCCAATAATGTCACGGATAAGGGCGTCACCCTGGCGGCGCGATCCCATCTGGCTCAAGGGAACCTGTTCATAGTGAGGCGCCAATCCCATGTGTTCCGTGCCGGCCACAAACCAGATTTGAATGACACGGGCGTATTGTCCGGTCAGGTTCAGTTCCTGGTGCATGATGTAGCTGCCGGAAAACATGCGCTGGACTTCGCCGGCAGTGATGGCGCCTCGCCCGCCGGTGCTGTCCTCATGATATAACTGGCCGTCAATGACGTAGGTGTAGATTTCCAGGCCGCGATGGGGATGCCAGGTGAACCCATTGTACGGGGCGATTTGGGTCATGTGGGCGGTAAGCATACCGCTGAGGCGGCGCAGGGGGCTGTAGCCGCCGACGGCAAAGTGGGAGTAGAGCCAATGCACGGGGTTGATGGTGGGGAAAGTGCCGGCAGTAAAGAATTGCAGGGGGCCTTGAAGTTGCAAGCCTTCGATGTGGCTGTCGAAATAGGGTCGGCGCATGGGTTCCTCCGGGCAGCCGTGGTCAGGATGTGAGAGGCAGGCAGATTGTGAAGGGCGGGTTGCCAATCCGCCCTACGTTGGTTGTATTGTAATACGGTCTTGTCAGGCGGCAACCATTTCGGCTTCGGGTTGCTTGATGAGTTCGATTTCGATTTCGATTTTGATGTCGTTGCCGACGAGGATGCCGCCTGTTTCTAGCGCCTGGTTCCAGGTCAGGTTCCAGTCGCGGCGATCAATGGTGACCTCGGCGGAGAAGCCGGCGCTGGTAGCGCCCCAGGGACTTTGGGCAGTGCCGGCATAATCTACCTCGAGGGCCACTTCTCTGGTGGTGCCGCGAATGGTCAAATCCCCTACCAGCTTACCCTTGTACTCACTTTTCTGCTCCACGCGCTTGCTCTTAAAGGTCAGCACGGGGAAGTTGGCGGCGTCCAGGAAGTCGGGGGATTTGAGGTGAGCGTCGCGCTGGGCTTCGCGGGTGTTGATGGTGTTGGCGTCAATTTCGATAAAGACGGTGGTGTTTTGGGGGTTGGATTCGTCGAAGTTGATTTCGCCGCTAAAGGATTCAAAGCGACCGCGCACTTTGGAAATCATCATGTGGCGGGCGGTAAACAGGATGTGGGAATGGGTATGGTCAATTTGCCAGGTCATTGTGAAACTCCTTTGGAAATTGGTTCACGCGGAGACGCAGAGGGCGCGGAGAAAAAATGGACGGTTTGGGGAAATGGCGCTACAGGTTTTCATCTATTCCTTCGGTGGACTGAGCCGGTGGAGGGATAGTGTGTAGCATACTGCGACTCAAGGCGTCTTTTTCGTGATTGTGTGGTGGATGTTGTTTGTGAATAAGTGGACTTGAGTCCGCTTATTTGTTATGATAATAACGGACTTGAGTCCACTTGTCAAGCGATCTGGCGGCGACTCATTAAAAACTTATGGAAATGGCGCGCAGGGTAGAGCAAGGGTTGTGTTTGGGCAAGGGAGACCCCCATCCCCCAACCCCCTTCCCCCTGAAGGGGGTTGGGGGCTTTCAGTCGAGGGCGAGGGGCGCGATGCGCCCC
>CAZDSN010000794.1:0-2184 GCA_964507675.1 uncultured Ardenticatenaceae bacterium
CAGCGGTCAGCCGCACGCCCGGCTACGCCGCCTCGACCTGAGCGCCGCGGCGGCGGTTGCGGGCGTCGTCGCCATTTTCACTGCCGCCGATGTCCCCGTCAACGAGTATGGCTTGATTATGCCCGACCAGCCGGTGCTGGTGGGCCTGGGCAGCGCCAAAGCCGGCAGCGACGTCAGCCGCTGGGAAGGGGATCAGGTGGCGCTGGTAGTGGCCGAAACAGAAGCCGCGGCGGCCCGCGCCCGCAGCCTGATTCAGGCGGAATGGGAACCGCTGCCCGTACTGACAGATGTCTTCACGGCTATGCAAGACCGCGTCTTGGTACATCCCGAAAACGGCAGTAACATCTTAAAGCATTACCAGATTCGCAGAGGGGATATGGCCGCCGGCTGGGCCGCCGCCGACGTGGTAGTGACAGGCGTTTATCGCCTGCCGTATCAGGAACACGCTTATTTGCAGCCAGAGGCCGGCGTGGCTTACATAGACGAAGCGGGACGGGTGACGGTGGAAGCTGCGGGGCAGTGGGCGCACGAAGACCTGGCCCAAATCGCCCATGCGCTAGGTTTGCCGGCAGACCAGGTGCGGGTCATTTATCCGGCCATTGGCGGCGCATTTGGCGGGCGGGAAGACCTGTCCATCCAGATTGTGCTGGCCCTGGCTGCCTGGCGGCTGCACCAGCAAGGTATAGACCGTCCGGTGCGCGTGGTGTGGACGCGGGAAGAGAGCATCATTGGGCATCACAAGCGCCACCCGGCGTTCGTGCGCGCCAAATGGGGCGCGACCAGCAGCGGCAAATTGACGGCGGTAGAAGCAGAATTGGTGTTAGATGCCGGCAGTTACGCCTACACCAGCACCAAAGTTTTGGGCAACGCCAACCTGATGGTGGCCGGCCCCTACGAAATTCCCCATGCTCACATAGACAGCTACGCTGTCTACACCAACAACACCCCCGGCGGCGCTTTTCGCGGCTTTGGCGGGCCGCAGGGCGCGTTTGTGGCCGAAAACCAGATGAATAAGCTGGCCGCGCTGCTGCAACTGGACCCGGTAGAACTACGGCGGCGCAACGTGCTGCGCGAAGGCAGCCTGCTGATCACCCAAACGCCTATGCCGCCCGGCGTTACCCTGGCGGAAGTGATTGATCAGTGCGCTGCTGCCGCTGGCTGGTCGCTTCCCCCAACCGCTGCCCCGCTGCCCTACTCCCCATTTCAATCGCTGCCCGCCGCCCCCACTGCGCTGCGACGGGGGCGTGGCTTTGCCTGCGCCTTTAAGAACGTCGGCTTTTCTTTTGGCTTCCCCGAGCGGTGCGAAGCCACGATTGAACTGCGGGGGGATACGGAAATTGAGCAGGTGATTTTGCGCCATGCCGGAGCCGATGTGGGGCAGGGGGCGCATACTGTTTTCCGGCAAATGGCCGCGGCAGCGCTGGATGTGCCCGTAACCCTGGTTACCCTCGACATGTCCGACACAGCCAGCAGCGGCGACTCTGGCTCCTCATCCGCCTCGCGCATGACGTGGATGGCGGGCCATGCCATTCGCGGCGCAGCGGAACAGGCGCTGGCGGCCTGGACCAACGAAGACCGGCCGGCCATTGGCCATCACCGCTTCGTGCCGCCCCCCACCACTCCCTATGCCCCGGAAACAGGCGCCAGTATGCCCAACATCACTTACGGCTACGTGGCCCAGGCCGTTGACCTGGTGGTAGACGTAGAAACGGGCCATATCTACCTGGAGCGCGTTGTCTGCGCCGATGACGTGGGGCGGGCTATCAATCCGGTACAAGTAGAAGGCCAGATTGAAGGCGGTGTGGTGCAGGCTCTGGGCTATGCGCTGATGGAAAACCTGCAAACAGCAGGCGGCCACATTCTCAACCCTTACCTCAGCACGTATCTGATCCCGGGGATTATGGATGTACCTGGGCGCGTGGAGTCTGTTATTGTGGAACTGCCTGATCCGCAGGGACCCTGGGGGGCGCGCGGCATGGCGGAAATGCCCTTCCTGCCGCTGGCTCCAGCCATCGTCGCCGCCCTGCACGACGCCACCGGCATCTGGTTTGACGAACTCCCTCTCACCCCCGATCGCGTCATCGCCCGCCTCTACGCCTGATCCAGCGGTTACAAGCGTGCGCTCCATGGGTGTCATCCTTGCCGGCGGCGAGGACGACTTTCACTTTTATGATACTTTTCGGC
>CAZDSN010000795.1:0-2182 GCA_964507675.1 uncultured Ardenticatenaceae bacterium
GACTATTTTGCCGACGGCATCACCGAAGATCAGCTAAGCCGCCTGCACTCGCCAATTGGGCTGGAACTCAACGCCGAAACACCTGAGGAAATTGCCGTCAGCATCATGGCGGAAATCATTATGCTGCGCCGCGGCGGCACAGGGAAACGTATGGCCACCACCCCTGTGAAAGTATGAGGGATGAGTACGAGTTTTCATTCCTCGCGATACGCTACCGCTCATGAGAAGCGCCAATGAGCCTGTTAACTTACCACACCCCTACCGCTATTAACCATTATTTGACGCCGGCCAGCCTGCCTGACGCTCTGGCGCTGCTGGCTGCGCATGGCGCCCGCGCCCGCCTCATCGCTGGCGGCACAGACCTGCTGCTGGAAATAGAGCGCGGCCAGCGTCCTGATCTGGACGTGTTGATTGATATTACCCGCATCCCGAACCTGAACCGCATCTGGCTAGATGAGGCAGACCGGCTGCACCTGGGGCCGCTGGTCACCCACAACCAGGTGGTGGCTTCTACTCTGCTGCAGCAACGAGCCTTGCCGCTGGCTCAGGCGTGCTGGGAAGTGGGCGCGCCGCAAATTCGTAACCGGGCTACCGTTGCCGGCAATATCATCACCGCCAGCCCCGCCAACGACACCATTTCCCCCTTAATGGCTCTGGACGCCAGCGTGCATCTCGTTTCCGTCGCCGGCGAACGCACTGTTCCCCTGCAGGACTTCTATCAGGGCGTGCGCCGCACCGTCATGCGCCCCGACGAAATGCTGCTGGACATCCATTTTCCTGCCCTTTCCGCCGCCAGCCGCGGCATTTTCGTCAAACTCGGCTTGCGCCAGGCCCAGGCCATCTCCGTGGTACATCTAACGGCGCTGCTGGAGTTTGACGGCCCGATCGTTCGCACTGCCCGCCTGACGCAAGGCAGTGTCGCCCCCACCATTATTCACTCGCCGGCTGCCGAAGCCTTTCTGAGCGGAAAACACCTGACCGACGCCGTCATTGACCATGCCGCCGATCTGGCTGCCAGCCTGCCGCGCCCTATTGACGACGTGCGCGGCCCGGCTGCCTACCGCACCCACATGATTGCCGTAATGGTGCGACGGGCGTTGGCTGCCCTGCGCGATGGGCAGGAGCGCGCCAACTGGCCGGCGCAGCCCGCCATGTTGTGGGGAGACACAAATGGCATTTTTCCCACAGGCGCAGCCTATGCGGCGGTCCACGATGCCCAAACGCCCATCACGGCTACCGTCAATGGCCGCGCCATTACCGCCCCTGGCTGTCACAAAACGCTGCTGCACTGGCTGCGGGACGAAGGGCTGTTGACAGGCGCCAAAGAAGGGTGCGGTGAGGGGGAATGCGGCGCCTGCACTGTTTTCCTGGATGGCATGGCCGTCATGTCTTGCCTGGTGCCCGCCCCCCGCGCCCACCACGCCCAAATTGTCACCGTGGAAGGTCTGGCCAATGTAGATAGCCTGCACGCAGGAGGCCTGCACCCGCTGCAAGATGCCTTTATCCGCAGCGGCGCGGTGCAATGCGGCTACTGCATCCCTGGCTTTATTATGGCGGGGGTCAAACTACTGGCAGAGAAACCCCACCCCACACAGACCCAAATTGAGCAGGCGTTTGCCGGCAATTTGTGCCGCTGCACCGGCTATTACAAAATCATCCAGGCCGTCAAAGACAACAGCCAATGACCTTTTCTTCCTTCTGTCTTCCGCTTCAGGAGAGACCTCTACTTCAGGAGAGACCTCTACTTCAGGAGAGACCTCTACTTCAGGAGAGACGTCATGCGCTTAGATAAAATACACGAACGAGAGCTGGCTCGACGCCGGGGCCGCACCGGACGCACGATTATCCAACTCATCTGGTTTGGCATCAGCTTTGTCATTGCCTACTTTGCCAGCGAATGGTTATTTGCCAGCGGCATTTTCACCCCTCAGATGGCTTACGCCGGCGGCGTTCCCCGCGCTTTACCGGAGTGGGTCATTCAGGGCGTCATTATGCTCCTCATTGTCTTCGTCATGCAGTTTTTCTTGCTGCTTGGCTTCATGTTGGCCAACCCACGGGGGCGTCGTCGCTCTGGCCAGCCCAATCTCAGCTCCCGGAATCCGGACCCAAACGATGATCGGCCATTCTGATTTTCGCATTGATGCTCCTGCCAAAGTCACCGGCGCGGCCATTACACCGGCAG
>CAZDSN010000796.1:0-2181 GCA_964507675.1 uncultured Ardenticatenaceae bacterium
CGCCCTTTCCGCCAGCGCCGTTGGGATTCCTCGTTCCACTCGGAACGACATCCCACCATCCGCCAGAACAGATTAACCCTTCCCCCCACAAACTGCTACAATAACGGCTGTTGGCTGTCCCGTCCCATTTCACCCGAACCGTTATCCATGAACGTCGCCCAGGCAGTCGCCTTTATCCAAAACAACGGAAACGAAGTCGAACAGGCGCGGTTGGCTTATCTGCTGACCCGTCAGCCCCCATCGCCCGCCATCTGCTCCAGCTTTTTTGCCCGGCAACGAGACGACGGCGGTTGGACGCCCTTTTGGGCGGCGGCGTACAGTTCCCTTGACGCCGTCTGTTTCCGCCTGGCCCAGGCAGAGCAGTTGGGCATCTCCCCAGACGAACCCGCCATTCAGCGCGCCCTGTATTTCCTGGCGCAGCGCCAATCCGCCGCCGGCGCATGGGAGGAAGATGAAAAAGTAGCCAGCCTGGCCCCGCCCTGGGCCAGACCCGGCGATCTCTCTGCTCGCCTGTATCTGACCGCCAACTGCGCCTTCTGGCTGGCGCTCTGGGGCGACCCCCACCATCAGGGTGCTGCCAGAGCCGCCGCCTGCCTGCAAACCCACCTGCTGCCCGACGGGCAGTTGCCCGGCTTCGCCCATACACACTGGCTGGCGGCGGGCTTGTGGCACAAATTGGGCTGGTTCGAGCCGGCAGACTGCGTCTTCGCCTATCTGCGGCAGCGCGTGGACAGTCTGCCCGCCAGCAATCTCGCCTGGCTGATCGTCACGCTGGCGGCGGCTGGCGTCCCCGCTGCCCACCCCTTGCTGGACAAAGTCGCCAAGCTACTGGCGCAAAGCCAACAACCAGATGGACGTTGGGCCAGCGAAGATGGGGCATACCAGGACGTCCACGCCACCCTGGAAGTCCTGCGCGCCCTCAGCCTATGCGGGTGCATCACAGCCGCCCCGCCCGGCGGGCTATAAGAGATGACAAACTCACAGATTCTGCCGGTGACGCAGAAAAGAAAAAATAGTCACGAATCTTCACGAATTTTTTCTCAGCGCCCGCGCCGCCGGGCGGCGTCCGCGTCTCCGCGTGAGACTGTTTTTGAAGCCCTGTCCTGAGCTTGTCGAAGGAATGGACGGGTTGCCAACCCGCCCTACGATACACTGTTTTCAAAGGGGACACCATGGACCGCGGCGCACCATCATGGATGAAAATTTGTAGGCGTGGACAGGTTGGCAACCTATCCTACATTTTTCTCCGCGTCCTCCGCGTCTCCGCGTGAATCTATTTTCGAAGGAGTTTTCATGTCGCTTATTGATGTCAGCCACACAGTCGAACACGGTCTGATCACCTACAAAGGGCTGCCCGCGCCCGTTATTTGCGATTACCTCAGCCGCGAAACCTCGCGCCAGATTTATGCCGGCGGCACAGAGTTCCACATTGGTCGCATTGACATGGTGGCTAACACAGGCACTTACGTGGACTCCCCTTTCCACCGCTACGCCGATGGCAAGGATTTAGCCGAACTACCGCTGGCGTCGCTGGCAAACCTGCCTGGCATAACCGTGCGCGTAGACCCCAGCCAGGGGCGAGCCATTGGAGCCGCGTTATTTCAGGGCTTAGACATTCAGGGCAAGGCAGTATTGATTGACACGGGCTGGTCGCGCCATTGGAAAACGGCGCAATATTTTGAAGGACATCCCTTTCTCACTCAGGCAGCGGCGGCTTATTTACAGGCTGCGGGCGTGGCGCTAGTGGGCATTGACTCCCTGAACGTTGACGACACCGCCGACCTGACCCGCCCCGCTCACTCCATTCTGCTAGCGCACGACATCCCCATCGCCGAACACCTGACCAGTCTGCACGCCCTCCCCGCTCATGGCTACCGCTTCTTTGCCGCGCCCGTCAAGGTGAAAGCGTTCGGCACTTTCCCCGTGCGCGCCTTTGCCCTGGTGGAATGATTCCACGCGGAAACGCGGAGGGCGCAGAGAAAAGACAAATTGGCGGCAGCGGCGCAATCTGTTAAGACGAACTGTTTCAGGAATAATCCCACGCGGAGAGGCGGAGGGCGCGGAGAAAAGACAAATCGGCGGCAGCGGCGCAATCTGTGATAACGAGTAGATCGCAATGCCCGGCGAAAAGGTAGCGCTGCACTTAATCGTGGTGGGTGTCAGCCCTGCCTGCGGCGGGGC
>CAZDSN010000797.1:0-2178 GCA_964507675.1 uncultured Ardenticatenaceae bacterium
TAGCGGAGGATATTGAACATACTGCCGTGCCCGATTGTTTCGAAGTGACGATGGCAAATGAGGCCTACGAACTGCTGGAATCTATTTAATAGACAGCCCAACTGGGGCTACTGGCATGCAAAGCATGTGTTCGGGCATGGTAAAGTCGTTGTTGGTTCAGCCAACCCGCCCCGCCTCAACAGGTAAACCTGAGGGTGGGCGGCAGCTAATAGACATTGTTCAACCGGCCGGGATAAAATGACGATATGAACATTGAACGTGACTTTGCTGATGTGAACGGGACCCGCTTGTATTACGAGATCGCTGGTTCAGGGGAGGCGGTTGTCCTTGTCCACGGCTTCACATTGGATACGCGCATGTGGGACGACCAGTTTACGCCGCTGGCACAACGCTTCCGCGTCATTCGTTATGATATGCGCGGCTTTGGCAAGTCAGCCGTGCCCACTGAACAGGCTTACTCGCACGTTAACGACTTGAAAGCCTTGCTTGACCGGTTAGATGTCCACCAGGCGCACCTGGTTGGGCTGTCCAAAGGCGGCGCCGTAGCCCTGGATTTCGCGCTAACGTACCCGCAGCATGCGCGGTCTTTAGTGCTCATAGACACCGTCCTCGGCGGCTTTCACTGGTCAGCCGAAGGATCGGCGCGAGACGGGCTGGTATGGCAGCGCGCCCGCGAAGGCGGTATCCCGGCGGCTAAGAAATCCTGGCTGGCGCATCCGTTGTTTGCGCCCGCGCTGCGCCAGCCAGCCGTCGCCGCTCGCCTGACGCAGATTCTCAACGACTACTCTGGCTGGCATTTCGTCCACCATAATCCCGAACAGGGCATAGAGCCGCCAGCCGCACAGCGTCTGGTCGAATTGAAGCTGCCTGTGTTGGCGCTGGCTGGCGCGCAGGACACACCAGACTTTTTACAGATAACGGAATTGATTTGCCAACAGTTGCCCCAGGCGCGCCGCGCCATCCTGCCAGGGGTGGGGCATATGGCTAATATGGAAGCGCCAGAGGCGACGGCAGCGGCGCTATTGGCGTTTCTGGACGACCTGGCGGGCTGAAACCCTTGATGCTCCCCGACGCTTCTCTCCCCCCCGATTACGCGGCGCTTGCCGGCACAGTCAAGCTGTACCAGCGGCATGTATTCATCTGCACGGGAACGCAAACGTGGCCCGCGCACATTGAACAGGACGGCGGCTTTGTCCAGGCGCTGGTGTGGGCTGTGGCTGCGGCGGGGACAAACCTGGCGCTGCCGGTCAAAGTAACCGCCTGCGACCTGCCCTCCACCCAGCCGGATGGCTTTGATCTGTTGGTTTTCCCCGATGGCGTGCGCTACCTGGGCGTCACGGCAGCGCACCTGCCTACGCTGGCGACGCATCTTCTGGCAGGCATCCAGGCCGCGCCGCCCCTCCCCCATGCCCCCGACGCAGGCAGATACGTTTTTGTCTGCACCCATAGCCAGCGAGACGCCCGCTGTGGGCAGTGCGGTCCCCCTCTGGCAGCGCGGTTCACGGCTGAACTGGCGGCGCGCGATCTGGCGCAGCCGGTCACAGTTTCGCAAACCAGTCATGTGGGCGGGCACGCTTATGCCGGCAACGTTCTCATCTACCCCGGCGGCGACTGGTACGGGTACGTCACCCCCGATGACGTTCCTCGTCTGGTAGAAACCAGTATCGTTGGCAACCATATCCTGCCCGACCTGTGGCGCGGTCGCCTGGGCCTCACGCCCGAACAGCAAATTGACCTGCGCGCCGCCCTGATAAGCCGCCCGTGATCCCGCCTATGCAGCCTGCCGCCGAACGCCTCCCCGAAATCATCCGCCGCCTGCGCCAACGTCACCCTGACTTCCGCTGCGAACTCAACTACAAGAATCCGCTGCAACTGCTGATAGCCGTCATCCTGTCGGCCCAATGCACCGATGTTCGCGTCAACCAGGTTACGCCCGTTCTGTTTGCCCGCTTCCCCACCGCCGCCGACCTGGCCGGCGCGGATCGCGCCGAACTGGAAGAAATCGTGCGTTCCACCGGTTTTTATCGCCAAAAAGCCCGCTTCATTCAGGAAACCGCCCACAAACTGGTGCATGAATTGGGCGGAGAAGTGCCGGCAACCATGGCTGAACTCCTCACCCTCTCTGGCGTAGCCCGCAAGACAGCCAACTTTGTGCTGGGAGAAATCTTTGGCATTGCC
>CAZDSN010000798.1:0-2162 GCA_964507675.1 uncultured Ardenticatenaceae bacterium
CCTTCCCTGACAAGGGGATTCAGCGTCAGGTAGGGCGGCCAAAATGAGATTTGTGGGGCTTGGGGTCAATGTCTACCAGTCGTGGATATTTTGCCATAGAATGGAGGCGTCGTGCTATTTGTAATTCCCTGGTATTCGCAGGTAAACGACCGGCGGCGCGCCTCTGGCGATCGGCCTGCGGCATTGACTGCAAGCAAATAGGAGGAAGTAACTATGGTGGAGTTGTTACACGCGGATGGGTTTTTGGGCACTGCCGGCAATTTTGCCGCGGACATGACGTTGGTTCTCAGTTTGCTGGTGGCGCTTACCTTTACGGTTGGCGCATGGATGGCGCGGCGGCGGCGGTATGAGACGCACCGTTGGGTGCAAACCAGCGGCGCTATTTTGAATGTGATTCTGGTGCTGTGGCTGATGGTGCTGCCTTATCGGGATTTTGTGATTCGCGACCTGGCGGCCCCGCGTCCCCGCCCGGATTTCTTTTATTGGGTGACTTCGATACATGCCGGCATTGGCCTGCTGGCTTTTGTCTTTGGCAACTTTGTCGTGCTGCGTGGCAACAACCTGATGATTGCCCGTTTGAAGTTCAAGCACTACAAACCCTACATGCACGTGGCTTACACTTTATACATGGCGACCACCCTGCTGGGTCTCCTGGTTTACCTCTCCTGGTACGTCTTCATCCCCAATCCGCCGATCTTCGAATAGGGGTAGAGATTCCCAAAACCTGGCGAATTTTTGTAATCTTCGTCTTATTTTGGCCTGGTTTTACGAATTCGGCATTCCGCATTACAATCAAGGGCTATAGTAAAGTAAGCTTCTGGGTTGTACAAGAGACGGAATAGCAAACGAGCGTGAGAATTAACGAGCTAATCAGCCGCGACCCGGCTGCCTGGACAACCATATTACAGCAGCGCGCCGAAACCCAGGCTGTTTTGGTAACGCACGTGTCTGCTGCGGCGCTAAGCCAAAGCCTGATCCGCTTTTCCCTGAAGCTGGCCGAGCATTCCGACCCTATCACACTCATTGGTAAGCGTACCAATGCCACCGAAGCCGCCTTCTATCGCGACCTGGGGCCTCGCCTCGGCTTTCTAACAGCCCGCTGTTGGTATAGTTATGTGGGTGAAGAACGAGGATGGGTGGTCATCGAAGACATCCCTGATAACCGCCCCCCAGAAAAATGGGGTGACCGGGATGTAGAGCGTGTAGTGGGCAATCTGGCGGCCTTACACATAGCGCATTGGAACCGCCCCACCGAACTGCAAACCTATTCCTGGCTGCCCTGGTTTCTGTGGTCCACTGCGCCTCATGAAACGTGGACTCCCCTGGCGGAAAACATTAGACTATCCCGATCAGCTTCCAATCTGGTCTCGCCCCACGCCATCGCCAGCGCCGGGCCGCTAACGCTGGAGTTTTACCGCGCCGCCGTTTGCCTGGCGACTTTGCAGAAGTTGGGAGGCTGGCCTGGCGTTATTGAACAACCATTCCTGGACGCCGTAGCCGACCTGTTGGATGATCCTGTTCCTATGTTGTATCCGCTGCGCTCGCTGCCCAGCACTCTACTACATGGCGAGCCGGCGCCACGTCACTGGCGGTTGACTCTGTTTGGCGACTGCAATCTGCTAGATTGGCAGGGCGCCAGCATCGGGCCTTCGGTTTGCGACCTGGTCAGCTTTGTGGAAAACATTGAGCAAGTGAATACCCTGGCCGTCGGAGAGCAGCCGCGTGAAGTGACGCAAATACGCATGGAAACGTTGGTGGATACTTATTTATTGCGCATGTACGAAGCGTTATGGCCTCTCTTCAATCCGCGTGAACTACGCAAAGCAATGCCCGCCGCCCAATGTCTCTACGTGATGACACAGTGGCTGCCCGTCCTTTCCCATTGGTTCGATCCTCTGGTGGAGGATGGTGCAACTCTGGCGCAGTTTGGGCGTATTACTGATCAACATTTGCTAGAAGCGGGTTGCATTGACGCTGTTCGCTACCGTCCTTATCTGGCCGATCTGTTGCAACGATTTACGCAAGCATTCCGCACTTTGTAGTCTTCGTAAGGCATGTGTTATGTGGGATGCCGTTTAAGGAAGTAATTCGGTAAACGGGGTGAAGTCACCCCCATCCCCCAACCCCCTTCCCCCTCAAGGGGGAAGGGGGCTTTTCGGAGA
>CAZDSN010000799.1:0-2154 GCA_964507675.1 uncultured Ardenticatenaceae bacterium
GGCGTGGTGCCTCCCGACCCCGAAATGGCTGCCGGTCCCAACCACCTGATCGCCGTCGTCAACCTGGCCCTGGAAATCTACGACAAATCGGGCAACAATCTATATGGTCCCGTCACCACCGACAGCTTCTTCGATGCCCACCCCAGTTGCAACGGTACGTTCGATCCCACCGTCGTTTACGATGAATCAGCCGACCGTTATGTGATCGGTATTGACGCCGACGGCATCTACTTCTGCGCCGCCGTCAGCGCCAGCAACGACCCCCTGGGTAGCTGGCACATCTACGCCGTGCAAGCCAACATTATGGGCGCGTTCCATGATTATCCACACATTGGCGTGGGCAACGACGCCATCTTTGTCGGCGCCAACCAGTTTGGCGGCGGCGTGCCCCAGGGCTTTGAAGGCCGTGTGTGGGCTTTGAACAAAGCCGCCATGTACGCTGGCGGAGCCATGACCCCCGTCACCTTCAGCCTGGGGTATGACGGCAGCACCCCCCAACCGCTGCACTTGCATGGCTACTTACAAGGGACCTGGCCCGAAAGCAACACCCACTATATCATCACCGACTTCTATGATGGCGCCACAGCCTGGGTGTGGGAATGGCCCGACCCCGTCAGCGGCGGTTCCCCCAGCATTGTCGGCGTTTTCGATCTGGGCGCGGGCGGCTTCCCCATCAACGTGCCGCAGCAAGGCGGCCAGACCATCCAGTCCAACGACTGGCGCATGCGCCAGTTTGAGTACCGCAACGGCTCCGGCTGGGTCACCGACACTGTCTCCTGCAACCCCGGCGGCGGCACGGTTAACTGCGCCCGCTGGACGGAGATTGACCTGACCACGCCCACACCCACCCTCGTGCAGACGGCCATCTACGGCAGCAATGGCGAACACCGCATCTTCCCCGACCTGGCAGTCAATCACTGCGGCGATATGGCTATTGGCTATACGAAATCCAGCGCCAGCATGTACCCCGGCATCTGGTACACGGGCCGCGAAAGCGGCGACCCCATGGGCACGCTGCAGCCCGAAGCAGAACTCAAAGCGGGTGAAGTGCCCTACACCGCTTTCGACCCCGCGCCGCGTCGTTGGGGCGACTACACGGGCATGACCATTGACCCCGACGGCGTCACTTTCTGGTATCTGGGCGAATACTCCAAAAACATCCCGTCGCAGGGCAAGTGGGGCACGTACATTGGCTCCTTCAACTACCCTGATTGCAGCCTGGGCGACAATCCGCTGTACAACATGCCCTATCGCATCTTCCTGAACGATGGCAGTCAGAGCCAGGGAACATACGCCCTCTTTGAAGGCGGCATGTTCACCGACTCCAATGGCGGCGGCGGCATGTGGGGATACTTACAGAGCGCTGAGGTCTTCTGGCTGCAGCATGATCCTGGTTACCAGTGCAACTCGTTTGACATTGGTCTCTACCGCGGCGAGGGGCGCGTGCTGGGCGTCAATATCTGCCTGGACTTCAGCGGTCGTAAGGGCTTCTGGCTGGGCGGCTTGCAGCCGGGGACTCTCAGCGGCGCGCCCACGCGCGATCTGGGTCACCCGGATATACCCTTGCCGCAGGGTATGACGCTGGATGAACTGCTGCGCCAGATTCCCAAGTAGAACCAACAGCGCTACATTGTGAGGGGTATCAGCCCTGCCTGCGGCAGGGCTGATACCTGTTGTGACGGGCAATTGGGGGCGCATACACTCCCCCAATTGCCCGTCGTCTCGCTTCTTCTGGATTGGATGGGGTCTGGTTATTCTGAGCAGCGGAGCGAAGCATCCCAATGCCTTTGGGATGCTTACTTCAGTCTGCCCTGAGCGGAGCCGCCGGGTTCAGCATGGCAGCCCCAGAGCCGTAGATTGCCTTTACGCCAGCATGGCCTCGGCAGCCATGAACTGTAACTGATACAGCCGCGTGTAAAGACCGTCCGGGTTCGCCAGCAGGTCGGCGTGCGTGCCCTGTTCCACCAACCGCCCCTGATCTAACACCAGCACCCAATCGGCATTCACTACCGTACTCAACCGGTGGGCAATGACGATGCTGGTGCGCCCGGTCATCAGCCGCTGCAAGGCTTCCTGTACCAGCGCTTCGCTTTCGCTGTCCAGGGAGGAGGTAGCTTCATCCAGAATCAGGATGCGCGGGTCCTTGAGGATAGC
>CAZDSN010000800.1:0-2145 GCA_964507675.1 uncultured Ardenticatenaceae bacterium
GAGAGGGCGAGGGGCGCTGCGCGCCCCTCGCCCACCATTACCCCTTCCCTGGCAAAGAGGGCGGGATTACCCGATTATTTCCTCAAGAGCCAAAAGGGGCAGTCCCCCAGAGGGGGAAGGGGGCTTTTTTGCAGAGGACGAAGGGCGCGGCGCGCCGCTCGCCTCCCATTATCCCTCCCCTGGCAGACAGGTGTATGAAACTGGGGCCGCATTTGTGGCTTTATTTGCGCTACCGGGTGACTTATGGACATAAACTGGCCACAGCTTTTTCTATTCGCCATTCTTGGCGGCGCCTTTCTATTGCTGCTAACCGAACGAATTCGCATTGATTTAACAGCCTTATTGATCATTATTGCCCTGGCGGCTACGCGGGTATTAAGCCCGGAAGAAGCCTTATCCGGGTTTAGCAGCGAACCGGCTATCGTCGTTGCCGTGGTGTTCGTCTTGAGCGGCGCCCTGCACTACACCGGGCTGTCCAACCGGTTGGGCAGAAACATTGCCCGCCTTGCCGGGCAAAAAATTGCCCGCATGACCTTCATCATCATGGGGGCAGTGGCTCTGCTATCCGCATTTACCCACCACCTGACGGTAACAGCCGTGATGCTGCCGGTTACCCTGAAACTCAGCGACGAAAGCCAGATACCTCCCTCCAAGCTGCTGATGCCTATGTCTTTTGCCGCCTCGTTGGGGACGACAATCACCATTCTAGGCGCGCCCGCTTTCCTGCTGGCCAGTCTGCTGCTGCAACAGGCTGGTCGCAAAGGATTGGGTGTCTTCTCCATTGCCCCCATTGGCCTGTCCATCTCTGTTGCCGGCACGCTGTTCATCCTGATCTTTGGCCGCTTTTTGCTGCCGGCCAGAAAGGGAAGCAATGGCAATAAGGGATTGTCACAACTGGAAGGCTATTACACAGAACTGATTGTGGCCGCAGAATCCCCTTTTGCCGGCCAGATGCTGACAGAAGTTGAAACAAAAACGGATTCCCGGTTTCACATTGTGGGCTGGCTGCGAAATGGTCGCTCCCTGAAACTGCCGGACAGCGGCCACCGCCTGCAAGCTGGCGACGTGCTGCTGGTGCGCACGACTTCGGATGAACTGGCTACCCTGCGCCAGGAGCCTGGCCTCACTCTCCGCCCCATTGCCAAATATCAAAACAACGACTCGCGGCAGGCGGAGAATCATGACCGGGACGACCAATTTATCCAGGCAATCATTGCCCCTAACTCGGAATTGATAGGACGGACGATTGGCAAAGTTAACTTTCTGGAAAAGTATAAACTGATCGTCGTGGGTATCTGGCGACATAAGGGGTGGCTGCGGGCCAAGCTCTCGCGGGTCCGGCTGCGCGAGGGGGATGTCCTGCTGCTGCTGGGTAACGAAGAAGACATTGGCAGCCTGGCGCAAGATCGGTCTTTCTTGATGCTGGTTCCCTTCGCGGGAGAGCCTTTCAGGCGTCACAAGGCGCCGCTGGCCGCGCTCATTATGTTGGGGAGCATTGTGGCTGCCGCCCTGGAGATTCTCCCCCTGACGATTGCTCTGTTAGCCGGGGCAGTCGCCGTCATCTTGACGGGCTGCATGACTTTGCCGCAGGCATACCGGGAAGTTGATACGCGCATTTACATCTTCATTGCCGGCGCTATTCCTCTGGGATTAGCCATGAAAAGCACCGGCGCGGCTGATTTGCTGGCTGGCTGGTTAAGGCTGCTGGTGGGCGGCCTGCCGGTAACGGCGGTTCTTTTGTTCCTGTTCTTGAGCGCAGCTATCGTCACCCAACTCATGTCCGACTCGGCCACAACCGCTTTGCTGGGGCCGGTGGCTATCGCCCTGGCCCGCACTTTAGGGCACGCCCCCGAACCTTACATTGTCACGGTGGCTATAGCGTCGGTCGCTTCATTCTTGACGCCCATTGGTCATCACGGCAATCTACTGATTTACGGCCCTGGCGGCTATCGTTTCTCCGATTTCCTCAAAGTCGGGACGCCGCTAACGCTGCTCGTAGCCGTCATTACCATCGCTCTGGTACAAATTCTCTGGCCCGCTTGAGCAGGGAGTTGCCCATGCACGCGGCGCAGTATCATGGATAAAAATTTGTAGCGCAAACTGTTCGTTTGCGCGGACAAACTAACAGTTTGTCCTACATCTCCG
>CAZDSN010000801.1:0-2144 GCA_964507675.1 uncultured Ardenticatenaceae bacterium
GCGGCTGTAGCAGGTCACAGCATTCGTCTACGACAGTGCGAAAGACGGGTTCCGTGTCATACAATTCCTGGGCCATGTGCGGGTACTGGGCGCCTTGACCGGAAAACATAAAAGCCACAGAACGGGTGATGCCTTGATGAACGGCAGTGCGTACTTTTTGCGGATCGTCCCCCTCCAGGGCGGTAATGGCGGCGTCGGCGTCGGCAGCTAACACCAGGCGGCGGTGGTTAAAGGGTTGGCGGCCAACTTGCAATGTATAGGCTACGTCAGCCAGATTGAGCGCCGGGCGCTGGCGCAGGTGGCTGGCCAGGTTGTGGCTCAATCTGTCCAGGGCGCTGGCTGTTTTAGCAGAGAGCAGCAGCAACTGCGTAGGACGAGAATCGCTGCCCGGCTGAGGTTGCGGCGATTCCTGTAAAATGACGTGGGCGTTGGTTCCGCCGATGCCAAAGGAACTGACGCCAGCGCGACGCGGCGTAGGCCCGGCGGGCCAATCGGTCAGTTTGGTGATAACGCGGAAGGGGCTGTGGTCGAAGTCAATCTGGGGGTTAGGGCTGTGGAAGTGCAGGCTGGCCGGAATCTGTTTGTGGTGAAGGGAGAGGACGGCCTTAAAGAGGCTGGTGACGCCGGCAGCGGCATCGAGGTGGCCCAGGTTGCTTTTGACGGAGCCAATGCCGCAAAACTGCGCTTTATCGGTTTTCTGGCGATAGGCCCTGGTTAGGGCGGTCATTTCAATGGGATCGCCGAGAGGGGTGGCCGTGCCGTGGGCTTCAACGTAGCTGATGGTTTCGGCGTCAATGCCGGCATTCGCCAGCGCCTCCACAATCACCTCTGATTGGCCCGCCACGCTGGGGGCGGCATAGCTGACCTTTAAGGCGCCATCATTGTTAATGGCGGAACCTTTGATGATGGCGTAAATGTGGTCGCGGTCTTCCAGGGCATCCTCCAGCCGTTTAAGGACAATCACGCCCACGCCTGTGTTAAAAACGGGACCGCCGCCCTGGGCGTCAAAGGTGCGGCAATGACCATCAGGAGAGGACATGCCGCCTTCAAAGTGCCAGTAGCCAGAGCGGTCTGTGGCGTGGACGGCAGCCCCGCCAGCCAGGGCCATATCACATTCGCCGTTCAACAAACTCTGGCAGGCGACGTGGGTGGCAACCAGCGAGGTAGAACAGGCGCTTTGCACGGTGTGGCTGGGGCCTTTCAGATTCAGCTTGTAGGAAACGCGCGTGGTCAGATAGGAGTTATCATTGCCGATCTGGATTTGCAACTGGTTGACAGGCGTCATTAACTGCGGGTTGGAAGCAATGTTCAGCAGCACGTAGGTATCCATGGCTGCGCCGCCAAAAACGCCGACGGGGAAATCCATGCGGGTGGGATCATAGCCGGCATCTTCTAATGCTTCCCAGGCAGTTTCCAGGAAGTGACGATGCTGCGGGTCCATGAAACTGGCTTCGCGGGGATTGTAGCCAAAGAAAGCAGCATCGAACGTTTCCACAGTTTCCACATAACCGCCAGCTTTGACATACTTAGGGTTCCGGATCAGTTCCTCCTCTACGCCCATTTCGCGTAATTGTTCTTCCGTATAGAAGGTGGTGAACTCCTCCGCGTTAACCAGCTTTTGCCAGAACGCGGACAGATCGGGGGCCTGCGGGTATCGTCCGGCCATGCCGATGATGGCAATGTCATTCGGGCCTATAAATTGCTTATCCACGTTATCTGCTCCTTTCACGGCGCGTGCGGCGCTCTGCCTGCCGTTCGCGCCGTCTGGCGCCACGGCTTTCGCTGTCGTCCAATGCTGTGCCGGCAGCCGCATCCGGACTGATCAGGCGGCTGAGGGCGCTAATGGTGGGGCCTTCAAACAGGTTGACAGCCGGGATATGGGTGTTTAGTTGTTTGCTCAGGCGGGAAACGAGTTCCATGCCAATGAGCGAGTCGCCGCCTAACTCGAAGAAGTTATCGTTAACGCCAATTTCTTCGATGCCCAGCATCTCCTGCCAGACAACGGCAATGTTTTGTTCCAGTTCAGAGTGGGGCGCCACGAAGGGCGTGTTGAGATTGGGGCGGGGTCCCTTCGGTGCAGCCACCCGACCGCTGCCGCCTATCTGCCGCGCTTCTTGCAGCCGATCCTGTACGACCTCGTCGGT
>CAZDSN010000802.1:0-2140 GCA_964507675.1 uncultured Ardenticatenaceae bacterium
ATCTTCCTCATTTTCGTGCTGCGTCTGCCTCAGGGATTGAATATAGCCGCCGTGCTGCTCATGCTGTTGGGAACGCAGTGGTATTTGCTGTTCAACGTTATTGCGGGGGCCAGCGCTATCCCCCAAGAGTTGAAATATACCGCGTCACTGCTGCAATTGAAGCGGGGACAACGGTGGCGCACGCTGATTTTGCCATCGCTCTTTCCCTACCTGGTCACGGGCGGCATTACGGCCAGCGGCGGCGCCTGGAATGCCAGCATCGTAGCCGAACACGTCGTCTTTGGCGGCCAGACGCTGCACGTCATGGGTATTGGGGCCACTATCGCCCAGGCCACCGCCAGCGGCGATTACCCCCTGCTGCTGGCCGCCACCCTCAGCATGATTTTGACTGTCGTCCTCATCAACCGGCTGCTCTGGCGGCGTCTGTACGCCCTGGCCGAAGAAAAATACCGTATGGAGTAACGCATGAACCGTCCGCCGCTGCTGCAGCTACAAAATGTACACCAGGCCTATGGCACAGGACAGCACCGCTTCAATGCGGTTCAGGACATCAACTTGACCGTGACTGAAGGGGAATTTGTGGCCTTGTTGGGGCCATCGGGCTGCGGGAAAAGCACGCTGCTGCGCATTATTACGGGTTTGCAGCCGGCCACGACAGGCCAGGTGCTGTATCGGGGCCAACTCCTGCGCGGTGTGAATCCGCACGCCACCATTGTTTTCCAGACCTTTGCCCTGTTCCCCTGGCTCAGTGTGCTAGAAAACGTAGCCGTGGCGCTCAAGGTTAAAGGCGTGCCGCCCGACGTACGCACGCCGCGCGCTCTGGACGCCCTGGACCGCATTGGACTGGACGGCTTCGAGACCGCCTACCCGCGCGAACTGTCCGGCGGGATGCGCCAAAAGGTAGGTTTTGCTCGCGCCATCGTAACGGAGCCAGAACTGCTCTGCCTGGACGAACCTTTCTCGGCCCTGGATGTGCTCAGCGCCGAGGCGCTGCGCGGCGAACTGTTGGAACTGTGGACGGATGGTAAAATTCCCACGCTGGCTATCCTCATGGTCACCCACAACATTGAGGAAGCGGTATTTATGGCGGACCGCATCGTGGTTATGGAGAAGAATCCGGGGCGGGTGGTGGCCGATCTGCCTATCACCTTGCCCCATCCACGGCAGCGCAAATCACCCGAATTTCAGGCCGTGGTAGACCAGGTATACGCCACGCTGGCCGGGCAGACACAGCCGGAAAGCGTGGAACTGGGCACGGCCCCCGGCGAACCAGGCCGCACCCGCAGTCTGCCGCACGTCCCGATCAGCGACCTGGCGGCCATGCTGGAATATCTCTCGGAACTGCCTAAAGACCGGGCGGACATTTACCGGCTGGCGGAAGACCTGAGCGTGGATTCGGACGAGCTGCTGCGACTGACGGAAACGGCGGAACTATTGGGGTTCGCCACCATTGAGAAGGGGGACATCACGCTCAGCCCGTTGGGGGAAACATTTGCCGAAGCCAGCATCCTGGCGCGGAAGGAGATTTTCGCCAGCCGCATCCGCCGCCTGCCTATCTTCAAATGGCTGCTGACGATGCTGCAAGCTGCCGGCAAAAGACAACTGCAATGGGACGTGATTCAAACAGCCCTGGAGCTCGAATTCCCGCCCCAGGAAGCAGAGCGTCAGGTAGAAACCATGGTCAACTGGGGACGCTACGCAGAAATGATTGTCTACGACGATGACGACGCCACGATTTATCTGGAAATGGGCAGCGCCGAACGGCGGATGCCGGCAAACTGAACCGTTTATAGGACGCAAATAACGCTGATAGGGCGCTGATGGGGGGATTCAGTGTTGGCTACGTAAAAGGTTGGGACATGTCGCGGGAAGAAGTGGCAGAAGCATTTGATTTGCCTTTGGAGACGGTCAAAGAGGCGATGTATTTCTACGAGGCACATCGCCATGAGATAGATGCAGCCATTGACGCAGATCGCCGGTTTGCCAGCGAGGCTGGCGGCGTGGACAGGTTCGCTGGCTAAACGAGTGGGGAGACGACTAACGGCAAACAATGTCAGGCTACAGATGAGAAACGTCATCCTCACGGCGCAGGAACTGCCGCTCGTACAACTGGCGGTAGAGGCCGCCCTGCTGTAGCAGT
>CAZDSN010000803.1:0-2135 GCA_964507675.1 uncultured Ardenticatenaceae bacterium
AGGGTGGTTGGCGGCGCATCTGGCCACGCCACTTGCGCTCGTTGTTCCCGCGCCACCCGCCGCAATTCAGGAATACGTCCGCGGCGATCCAGATACAGCAGCAACTCTCTGGCCAGGCCCGTCCGGCCTTCATACGCTAACTCGTCCGCATCTACCCCCAGGAGAAAGCAGAGCGTTTTTAATTCGTCCAGGTTGAAGTGGGCAATTAACAGTGACAGCAGTTGGGGCAGTGGGGCGCGCACCAGGCGGGCTTCGTCCGCCTGGCGGTTTACCTCTTGCGCATAGAGAGCGGCCAGGGTGCTTTTGCCCACGCCAGGCATCCCCTGTACAGCGCCGCGCCCGGCTTTACGCCAGCCCTTGCCCATAATAGCCACATCCTGAGTCTCGCCGGCGGGTGTACCCTGTAACATCTGCTGTAGTTCGTCTAACTCCTCCCGGCGACCTACGGCTTTTTCCGTCAGGTCGTAGCGTGCCATCTGCGGCCCCTGCCAGCGCAAGGTAACCTGGCCAAAGTTAAGGACGTTGAGCGTAGCGGCGTTATCGCCCACAGCCGTGAACATGGCTGCCTCAATCTGGTAACGCGGGCCGCTCTGGCCCTCAAGAAACTGGGTTTGCGCCTGGCGGGCGGCTGTGCCCTGGGTAGCCATCCGGTCGCCGCTGGTGCGGGCGTCCAGCCACTGCCGGTAGCGACGTTGCCACCGATCATCATCGGGGGCAACTTCGGCCAGTTGGCGCAGAAGATTGCCGGCATCCCAGGTCAGCAGCAACTCGGCCTGGCTTTGCAGGACAGCCAGGGCTGTGTCGTCGTCTGTAACCTGGATAAACTGGTAGACGGCCATACCGACCGGCCCCTGCTGTTGCAGCGTTTCCTGGATGTGGTCCTGCAACTGGCGCCGGCGAGTTTCGGCATATGCTTGTTCGATCCCCAACGCCCGGCTTTCCTGTAGCAGGTTCTGGTGCTGCCGCAACATAGGATTGCCAGGGGCATCGTCCAGTAGTTGCTGCAACGCTGCCTCGGCTTCATCGGTGAGCAGTTCCCCGGCGTGTGTCTGTAAGTATGCTTCTGACTCCTCCCAGGTATTGGTCTGTATCCAGCCGTGGAGCCGCTGTATCAGGGGCAGCCGGTCGCCATAATTGGTTTGCAACTGCTGCCGCACCTGGCGCAGACCTTCCAGCCGCTGCCCAATAGCCTGGGCTTCATCCTCCGCGGCTGCCGCCCGTCTGGTCGCCGCCAGTTGCTCCAATTCGTCCAGCGCTTCGCCATCAACGCGCAGCGCCAGTTCGCCCAGTTCGCCGCTGTTACTCGCCGCCATAAGAGCCATGAACAGTTGTTCCGCTAGCGGTAGTTCGGCCAAAATCCACATCTGCTGCAGCGCCTGCAGCAATTGTTGGCGCCCCATAATATGTTGGCGTTGTGCGTCATCTGCGGCTGCTTCGGCCAGGGTATCTAGCTGTTGGATGGCCTCTTCACCCATTAGTTGTGACTGATGTGTTTGCACAAACGATAGGATAGCATCCTCATCGCTGAGAACGATGAATTCCTGTAAGAGCTTCTTTAGTTCACCCGGGTTGTCCATACTGGTCCCTTCGCTGGACGGTGCGGCTGCGATAATCTGCCTTGCGGCTGCTTATAAAGCGGAATAATTTACAAAATGGCAAAACATATATGTCAAGTTGAGCTTAGTATAACATGTCAGCCTGGCTTTGGGTACAGCTTACACACATAGTCAAAGCGAAAAATATGCCATCTAACGGACCCGTCTCGGATCGAGCCATATGCCTGCGGCTTGTTTCCCCCTACTTTGCGGCGGTCATGAATGAAGCTACTGGTCGCTGCCATGCCAGGCGCCCCATCGGGCTTATTGCTCCTGTTTTACCTATGCGGTAAGATTCAGCGCGTACGATAGCGGCGCCGCAGATTGCCCAGGTCTGGCAGACTTTTGTAACCCATGTGGCTGCCTTACCCTCTGTTACCCGGCGTAAAACAGTCGTATAGGACTGACGTATGAGAGACTGGAGCAGTCTCCAAGACTGCTCCAGTCTAGGAAGAGTAGTGGGATCACAATATGGAATCAAAGCTCTCTCGGTGGTGTGACGGTCTGCTGGAAGCAGGTTGGTTGGCCGTCATTGTAGCT
>CAZDSN010000804.1:0-2131 GCA_964507675.1 uncultured Ardenticatenaceae bacterium
TAGGGGACTGCCCCTTGAGGGGGAAGGGGGTTGGGGGATGGGGGTCTTGCCACACATCGGTTTCCACCACCAACGAATGGAGTAAATCCATTCAAATTGAGAATTGCTGTTTTCTTTGCATGGACAGTCCAGTAGAATGGCAGCATGGAGAGTAACCGGCGATTCGTGAGAGGCGCCAGCCTGTTGGGGTTTGCTTTTGCCCTGGTGGTTGGGGGGGATTGGCTGCCGGCATTACGCGGCCCCTCTGAATGGCATTGGTGGCTGGCGCCTGCCGCTCCAGCCGGTCGTATCCTGCTGTTTACCGCCGCCGCTATCCTGTTTGCCCTGGGCTGGTGGGCATTGGGGCGCTGGCTCACCGACCGGCCCCGGCCATCACGCTTGTGGCTATCCCTGACCGGCCTCTTTTTATTAGTTACCCTGCTGCAAGCCGCCCTGCTGGCCCTCTTTCGCCCCAACCCGCTGGCGCTGCAATTTGAATATGTCGTTTCCAACCAGGTCAGCGGCTATTGGACAGCCGCCCAGGAACTGGGGCCCATTGAAACGGCTCTGGCGCACTACCCGGAACGGATGCAAACGTTCACGGCTGACCCGCACCCGCGCAGCAAACCGCCCGGCATTGTACTGGCTTTCTGGGGCGTACAACAGGCGTTAGCCCATTTTCCAGCTATCAGCCAGCCTATTGGCCAATGGGCGCGCGCCATTCGCTGCGGCGATTTGTGGCTGGCCGCCCAACCAGACGCCGCCCTGGCTGGCGCCGTAGTAATGGGCATCTTGACGCCGCTGTTGTCGGCGTTGGCGCTGTGGCCCGCCTATGGTCTGGCAGCCCGCCGCTGGGGCAGCGCTGGCGGCTGGCTGGCGGCCGGATTAACGGCCATTTTGCCCGGTCGCCTTCTCTTCACGCCCAACTTTGACACGCTCTACCTGACCCTGACGCTGCTGGCTCTTTACCTGCTGGACACAGGGCTGCGCCGTCGCCGTCCCGGCTGGACGTTTGCCGCCGGCGTTCTCCTGTCTGTGGAAACTTTTTTCAGCCTGGTAACAGGTATAGCCGGGCTGGCAGCCGGCCTTTTTTTGCTGCTTACGCTCATGCCGCAGCGACAGTGGCGGCAGCTTCTATTCCATGCGTTGGCCCTGGGTCTGGGCAGCCTCACCCTATGGGTGGCGTATGCGTTGTTTTTCGCCGTATCGCCGCTGGCGATTTATCAGGCTGCCGCCCCGGCGCGCAATGACTTGCGTCGTAGTTACGGTCTGTGGTTAGGCTGGAATCTGGTAGATTTTGCCTTGTTTGTAGGCATGCCCGTTTTCTTGCTGGCTTTCCCCTGTCCCATTCCGGCGCGGCGGCGCGCCTGGCTGCCGCTGGCGCTGGCCTTTTGGATAACGCTGTTGGGCTTCAACGCCAGCGGGCAAATCCGCGCCGAGGTGGGCCGTATCTGGCTGATTATAGCCGGCATTCCCCCCATCCTGGCTGCCGCCCGCGCCGCCAGCGACCAGCGGGGCCGCCTCTGGCTGCTAACCAGCCTGCTCAGCATCACCTGGGCTTTCGGTCTGCGCTGGGAAGTCAATCCGCTGGAATGGCCCCCCCCGCAGCCCCGCGACGCGCTGACGGCGCCGCCCACGCCAGCCCACCCCTTCACAGCCGCTTTTGGGCCAGACGTCACCCTGCACGGCTATGATCTGCACGTGGACGATTCGTTAGTGTTGACCTTATATTGGACGGCGCACGCTCAGCCGCAGCTTGCCTACACGGTTTTTGTGCATCTACTCGACGCTGACGGTCAAATTGCCCGCCAACAGGACGTCATGCCCCAAAATGGCAAGCTGCCCACCACCTGCTGGCAGGCTGCGGACGTTATTGCAGACCAACACACGCTGCCCCTGGCCGGAATGCCGGCAGGCAGCTACCAGATACGCATTGGACTTTACTACCAGCCTGACAACGAACCTTTGGGCCAGCCCGTCATCCTACAAACCGTGACCCTCCCTGCCTCTCCCTGACCCCAGAGAAAAGGTAATGGCAAACGAACTCCCCTACGCCCCCCTCCCTCCTTCGAAAATAGTTTCACGCGGAGACGCGGAGGACGCAGAGAAAATTGTAGGATAGGTTGCCAACCTGTCCACGCCTACAAATTTT
>CAZDSN010000805.1:0-2120 GCA_964507675.1 uncultured Ardenticatenaceae bacterium
AGGCAACACACGCAAACCGATTGGCTGCCATTATGCGATCATGCGACCTGACAGATATGCCTCTCCACTCGATTACCACAACCAACCTCGAGCTTTCGAGTCGCAAGCAAGTGACCGACATACGCCGGCTTGCAGATGATCTTGGAACGTCCGTGGTTGTTCTTGATACTTTGAGTGGTGCCTTGCCAGGCGTCAACGAGAATTCAGCCGAAGAGATGACTCGACCGGCTGCCCATTTGCGCGAACTTGCTGATTACGGTTTGACTGTTGTTTGCTTGCACCATCCCCCAAAGAATGATGCCAATGGCTCGCGCGGTAGTAGCGTGCTGCCCAATAAAGTGGACCGCATTTATTCACTGGCCCGTACTGGCGACCTGCTCACCATCACTTGGCAGAAAATTCGCAATACCCCCGCCCCATCACGGCGCGCCCTGGCCGCTGTTGAAAACGATCCAAGCACAGATGCTCTTTTAGCCGTGAATTTTTTTGAGGGCGAGTCGGCCAATCAAGACGCCGCTGATGATCTTTTGCGCAAAAAGGTGTTGGAAGCATTGGGCGGCGTGTCAACAGGGCTGAACACTACTCAGTTAAAGAGCAAGTGCAAGTGCCGTTGGGAAGACCTCAAGCGAGTGTTGACCGGCCTCCGTCTGAATGGGGTGGTTGATGAAACCAAGGGCTCAAAAAATGCCAGTCTGTTTAAGCTTTCGAGTGAATAGTTTCAGTTGTTCCCAGTTGTTCCCAGTTATTCCGGGAAGTGGTGTTTGTGTTGTTCCCGTTCTCCCCACCGTTAGGTGGGGGAGAACAACACGGGAAGAACTAAACCAATTCAGTTGTTCCCAACACAATCAGGAACGAGGCGCGAGATGACCATTATTAATTCGACCAACAACACAATCCCGCCCGGCTGGGTCCGGTGCATTTGCGGTTGCGGCGGGCTTGTTCGTGACGGCGGCGCGGAGGAAGAGTCCCTCTGGCGAGCGGTGTTTGCCGAGCGCGGGATTGCTGATCCAAATGAATTTGTTCCAGATGAATCCTATTGGGGGGCTATTCTTACAAGCCCCGAGGAGATAAAGTCATGACCGACAAACCTGCAGAACAATCTCAAGCGCTTACGCTCTCCGATCTCGCGCCTGTGGCGTATGGCGCGCGCCGCGAAGTCCTTGCTCTGGCAAAGCGTATCATGGCCATCCATCCGGCCGCCAAAAGCATCGGCGACCGCGGGGCCCTGCTGCTGGCACAACTCGGACTGGCGTTGCGACTCAATCCTCTGCCCGGTACTGGCCACATTCACGCCTGGATTGATGACGATGGCCGCATGTGCGTTCACATCGGCCTCGAAGGGCGTGCGGCCCTCGCCCGGCGGGACAGCACCTATTCTTTTACCACGCGGCCAATGCGCGCGGAGGAAGTTGAGGAGCACGGCTTGAAGCCTGGCGACCGCGGATCCATCTGTGAGCTATTCCGTCATGACGTCACCCGCGAACAAGCGGCCCTGAAAATCCCCGTTACGCCATACGTTGGGATCGGGATTGCGCGGTCCAATGAAAGAGTCCCCAAGGGTCGATCGCTGGCCTGGCGCGCCCAACAGCGCGCGCTGAAGGACGCTTTGCGAGCAGCATACTCTTTTAGCCTCCCAGATGAACTGGCGGGGCAGGTGCGCTTTGAAGACGACGAAGCCAGCATTCCAGCGGATGTGATTGACGGCACGGCTACCGAGGTCCAACCCACCGACGGCGCGGAAGGTGAGTCGGGTGCCCAGCCGGCTGGCACCAGCGACACTACCGAGTCGACGCCTCTGCCAGCAACGCGACCCTATGATCCTGCTGTGCTTAAATCAAAACTTGCTGAGCGCGCAGAGGCCAATGCCAATGGCGATGTCAACAGCCAGCGCCGTGGACTCTTTGCTGGGCAGTTGGAGGAAGTTTTCGCACCGGATCCGGACTCGAAAGAGAAACGCCATACTGTGACTGCCTACCTGTTTGGAGTCGCGTCTGTCAAAGATTTGACGGCCGCGCAGGTCCTGGCTGGGCTTGAGTGGCTGAAGCCAACTCGCGACGGCACCGGTGATTATCACCCGGACCCCATGGCCTCGCGCGAGGCCGTGATGGTCCTGGCCGCGA
>CAZDSN010000806.1:0-2110 GCA_964507675.1 uncultured Ardenticatenaceae bacterium
GCCCGCGACGCGGGGGGAGGGGGGCTGCCGGCAAATGCTGCGCCGCCAGTTCTGCATGGGAAAAGGCGAAGATGCGCTGCAAGAGGGTTAAGAGGGCGGCAAAGGTCGCGTCGTTATCCAACTTGCCGGGCGCGATTTCGGCCAATGTGCCCTGAAGTAGGGGGGAGAGGCGGCGCAGGTGCGCCTGGCCTGTTATGTCTGACATTAACTCGGCGATAATGGGGACATGGTTGCGGCGCATTATCTCGCGCCATTCCGTGAGATTCCGTTCGTAAGCGCCAGGGTCCTGCTTGTTTGTACGGATGAGCAGAATGGCATGAGTGCATTCACGAAAAATCCCTTCTTGCCACCGTTGGGGGCGTCCGCCGGCGTCTACTAACAACGGGTAGTGGCGACGCTGTATGGCGCTGGTAACCCTATCGGTAAATTCCTGATTCCATTTACCTGGGTAACGAAGCTCCTGCACCAACGTCCGGTCAGCCTGATGAGACCAGTCGCCTTCCCCATCCGGCGCAGCGCGGATGACGAAGTGGGGGACGTGGCGGGCGCGCAAGGCTTGAGTGAGGCTGTAAGTCAGCCGCGACTTGCCTGAATCGGGGGGGCCGCCGATCAGGACAGCAGGGTATGGGGTGTGCATATGGCGTCCTCTTGAATTTACCGGGTTATGTGCGAGAATGTGGGTAAGCGATTTTCTTGAGTGCCGGCAATCTCGACACACCGCAACCCTGGCAAACTTAAACAGCTTAACGGCTATATTTTACCCCTTTCCTGGCGTCTGGTCTTCCTTCCATCCTATCGCTCGAAATTCGATAGCGTGGAGGGGAGAAATTTTGGGGGAAAAGGGTATAGATATTTATAGAGGAAAAGTGTGGGCGGGTGTGATGCCGGCATTTTTCCATGAGGATTTGTCATGAATGATGAAGCTATTCCCCAGGTTGATCATTTGCTGCTGCTAGTGGGGGGTAACCCGCTGCCAAATGCGGTTGCCGGGATGTTGTTGGGCAAGTCGGATGGTCACGTCTCTCTCTTCCATTCGCCCGATACGTTTCCAGTGGCGCAAAGGTTAAAAACATGGCTGCTGCGCCGTAGGGGGTTGATTGATGAACAGGTTGTGTTAAGCCAAGTGCAAGAATCTGACGCTCACACGCTATTTCACGCTGTGCAGTCAGCCTGCCGGCGAACTGCCCATGCTACCTCCATTGGCCTGCACTACACTGGCGGCACCAAAGCTATGTCTGTCCATGCCTACCGCGCCCTGGAACATTGGGCCAGGCCGGGAACGAAACTTGATTTTAGCTATCTGGATGCCCGAACTTTGCATCTGGTCTTTGACCCACCCCATCCGGAGAGCGGTATGTCAGCCCAGACCGAAGACGTTGGCTTGATAAAGGACGTTGGCCTGGATGACTTGTTTGCCTTGCATGGCTGGCAGCTAAAAGGTACGCCAGCGTCTGAGCTATTTCTTCCCCAAACTTCGGCGGCACTGATGCAGGTATACCAGGATCCGCTTTCTCTGGCAGCCTGGGAGCAGTGGAAACAGGCTGTTTTACACAAAATGTGTCGCCGTGAAGACCGACCAGAAAAATGGAAACCTCAAGGTCAACTGCGCCAGATTCACTTACCCTGGCCGGATGATCCGCTTTTAGCAGGGTTAACTCAGGCCTTGCGAGAAGAATTAGGACAACCGGGCGAAACGTTATCTCTGGAAACGGCCACAAAAACGTGTAGGAAGAAAGAGATAGAAGATTTCTGTCAATGGCTCGATGGCGGCTATTGGTTGGAAACGATCACCATGAAAGCAATGCAAAGTATTGCTTTCGATTGCGCTTTGCGTGACGTGTACATGAATCTGACCCCCCAACTGGCAGGCGTCACAACAGATATGAATTTTGAACTGGACGTGGTGGCCATGCGCGGCTACCAGTTGCTTGCCTGCTCGTGCGGCACAGACACACACAACCCAAAACTAAAACAGAAGCTATTTGAGGCATATGTGCGGGTGCGGCAGTTGGGCGGGGATGAAGCGCGGGTCATTTTAGTCTGTGGCAGCGACGATCCTGAAGGTTTAGAGATGCAAATCCACCAAGTACTTAGCAGCGAAGGGCAAATC
>CAZDSN010000807.1:0-2108 GCA_964507675.1 uncultured Ardenticatenaceae bacterium
GCGGCAACGCGCCCTTTATCGTCTTCGACGACGCTGACCTGGACGCAGCGGTGAGCGGGGCGATTGCCGCCAAATACCGCAATGCCGGCCAGACTTGCATTTGCGCCAATCGCATTTTGGTGCAAGACGGCGTTTATGATGCTTTTGCGGCACGCTATACGGCAGCGGTGCAAGGGCTGCGGGTGGGCGCGGGCGTGGAGCCGGACGTGGCGATTGGGCCGCTGATTAACGAAGCGGCGGTGTCTAAGGTGACGCACCTGGTTAACGACGCCGTGACGCAAGGGGCGGTCATTCTCACAGGCGGCGGGCGGCATGAATTGGGGGGGAGTTTTTACCAGCCGACGGTACTGACCGGGGTGACGCCGGAGATGGCGCTCAGCCGCGAAGAGATTTTTGGGCCCGTGGCCCCGTTATGTCGCTTTCACGACGAAAGCGAAGCCATCCGTCAAGCCAACGATACGCCTTACGGCCTGGCGGCTTACTTTTACGCCCGCGATGTGGGGCGCATCTGGCGGGTGGCGGAGGGGTTGGAGTATGGCATGGTGGGGATCAATACGGGGCTGATTTCCACGGCCATAGCGCCGTTTGGCGGGGTGAAGGAGTCGGGTATGGGGCGGGAAGGGGCCAAATACGGCCTCGACGCTTTCCTGGAAATAAAATACCTCTGCCTCGGCGGCCTCGACTCCTAAAAGAATCTAAAAGAATCTAAAAGAATCTTACCGCGAAGGGCGCTAAGAGCGCGAAGGGGGGAATAAGGCAAAATCTTAGCGCCCTTTGCGTCTTGGCGGTGAAAAAAAGAATCTCGACTATACGTTTTTATGGCTTGTGTATGACATCACCTGCGTCAGGGTCATGATGGCGTGTAGTTCGCAGCCGCGCGCTTGCAGGGCGGCGCGCCCTCCTTGCTCGCGGTCAATCAGTACGACCACGTCCCGCACCAGCAGCCCGGCAGCGTGCAGGGTCTCGATGGCTTGCAAGATACTGTCGCCCGACGTGACCAGGTCTTCAATCAATACGGCGCGCTGCCCGGCCTGCCACCGCCCTTCGATACGCTTGCCTGTGCCATACGTCTTGATTTCTTTGCGCGGGTAGATCAGGGGGACGTTCATTTCCAGGGCAATGGCTGTGCCGATGGGGAGGGCGGCATAGGGGTAGGCGGCGAGCAGGTCGAAGGATAACGGCTGCAAAATTTGCGCGTAAGCCTGGGCTACCTGGCGCAGGGTGGCGGGGAAGGAGACGAGGAGGCGCAAGTCCAGGTAAACGGGGGAACGCTGCCCGCTGTGCAGCAGGAAATCGCCGAATTGGATGGCGCCGATGTCGAATAAGGTCACGGTCAGGGATTCCACCAGAGGGGCGTTCATGCGTCTATGATGACACAACCTGTCAGCAATGGCAACCTGGGGATGAATCCCCAGGCTAGATGAATCCCCAGGCTATCCCAAGCCCGTATAGAAAACGCGCGGAAGCGCGTTGGTCGGGCCGGTTCTATGTTGCGGCAGGGGTTTTATCAGGATTTCGCAGATTGCTTCGACTTCAGATGGATAGGTGGGCGGTGGGCAGCCATGTGCCTATGGCGTAATCAGGTGTGGTGGAATAGACGACGACAGCCCCTTCTAGCGGCGGTTGGTAAATGGCCAGCCAGCGGCTGCCTGGTGCGTATAGCCGGGCGGCGGAGACCAGTAACCAGTATGGCATATTGCCGCTGAGTAAAACACCGCCAGCAGTGGGAATGGCTAACAAAGGCAGCCGTTCTGGCTGGTGGATGTCCAGGTATTGGCTGCGCCGGCCAATGTCCACGATATGGGTGTCGCCAATTGATCTCACGTTCACCGACCAGCCAGCCTGGCATTGCTCAGGCGGCGGCATACGGTTTGCAGGGTACAAGTGTAAAGGGGGCGGCGTAATCCAGCCGTAGCGGGGATCAAACAGGCCTAGAGGGGCAGGCGCGGCGTGCAAGGCGGCGGCAGCGTAGACCCAGTTGGGGGCGCGGCCATAGAGGGAGAGGGGAGCGTGGGCAGGAATGGGGGCGAGAAATGCCGGCAGGTCTTCCGTAACCCAAAGCCGTTCCCCTGTTTTCTGCTGGGGCCACATTTCCAGGTCAATGGCGG
>CAZDSN010000808.1:0-2102 GCA_964507675.1 uncultured Ardenticatenaceae bacterium
ACTCCCCGCGTTTGTTGTGCCGGCAGAATGCCGGCAGCAAACCAACGCACAAACGACACATACCGCTGCTTCCCCTGATACTCCCCCCCAACAGCCCCCGAATTGACCCGTAAAATTAGCCAGCCCTTCAGCAGCAGGTAATCAATCACCGCATTCTGAACGTCATGTTCCGTTACCGTTAGGGCGTACATGGCTGCCACCCTTTCGGAAATTCAATCGCCAACGTAGTCTGCTGCTCCTGCCAGGGGCGTTTATCCTCCCCCAAAAAGGTCGCCTTCTTGACGTAATGCACCTGCCTGAGGTACGCCCGCGCCAGGCGAACGCTTGGCGCGCCGCAAATGGCAAACATCGCTCCATTCGCGCTAAACAACAATGGGTATTGGTACTGTTCGTACGGCTCGCGCTGCTTTTTCATCACGAATACTCCTCAGATGCCAGTCGCCTGGCTTCGCTAAATAAAACTTCATCTGCTACCGCGTCGGGATTGTCTCGCAGTTCTGGGGGGCGCTCTGCGGCTGCCCACTTCTCCCACACCTGCTGTACTCTGTCTGCCGGCAGCAGCCTACGCAACAAGATGTAATCAGTCATCCGCCCATCATGCCCCCACAACCCCCTGATTACCTTCAGGTTGGGAGAGGCGTGTGCTTCGATGATCACAATCATCCAGAGAGAGGCGGGGTCTAACCCCTCTATCTCGTCAGGTTTCATGGATGGGCAGAACACGCAACTGCTTTTACCTGGCGACGGCAGCCCCGCCCGCTCAATAGTCCGCTCGCAATCGTGCCGGTTCATTCCCCACAGTTGCAGCAGGTAGAGATACATATCCCCCGACCGACCGCTGCCGGGCTTGCTCTTGGTGCTGAAACGGCTCACCCGCCCAATTTCAGAACAGTCATAGCCCACCAGCCGGTAACACGGTTGGTCGCCATAAACAGCCGTAACATGCCTGTCTATCTGGTCGCCCTTCCATTTCAGGCTGCAACTGTGATTGCGCCTGAAGGCGATGCTGGGCAGCGTGCGGTTGGCAATGCAATTTCCGGCAAGACTTTCATAATGAAAATGTTTTGCCTCTCGGCCAAGCCGATAATGAACGAACGTGATGGGCGGAAAGCCAACCCGCGCCAACCATTCAGACAACAACGGCAGGTACAAATAGAACCGGGGGTGTTCGTTGCCGTATTCCCCCTGCCCCACCAGCGCCGTAATGATGGCGTCTGGTCGTATGCCGCGCTGCTGCATCTCTACCAGCATGGCTACCGAATCCACCCCCACGCCCAGGGACACAACGACAGGCACACCGTCGCCAAGCGGCCCCACGATACGCCCCCCTGCAAACGTCACAGGAGCGCCAATGTCGTCAGGAAAAAGACGGAGTTGGCTCATTCCTCCCCCTCTATTGCTGCCTGCACATCCGTCAGCGCCAGGTCTTGGCGGAAGGTGAAGCCTGTTTGCCGCTCCATATCTGTGTAAATCTGGAGCAACTCCGGGTTATGCCGCGCCCCATTCTCAATGTCGCTGCGGCTGCCCAAGATACAGAGCGCGCAGGACAGACGCTCGTTGCCAAACACATAGGCAGGGTGCATGGCCCAACCGTCCAGGGCGGCGGCTTGCTGCCCACCCTTGTACAACGTCCGTCGCTGCGCCAGTTCCGCCAGCGTGTGGTCGCACTCCTGGTAGACGTGCGACTTCTGCCAGTGGAAAATCGGATACCAGGTCAACCCCACGCGCTGACCAGCCGCCTGGTGCGCCAGGGCGTCTGCCGGCATCATCTCCTTGAGCGCCGCCGCCGTAATAGCCTGGCGCACGCCCAGGGGCTGCTTCTTGGCGCGATTGGGGCTTTCTTCCGCCCGAATGCCTTCAGCCGAAATCACCACCGGAAACTCTCTGAGCCGCCTATCAATCTGATTGGTCTTGTGGTGCGACGTGCAGTAGCGGTTACGCGCGTCCGGCCAGAACGGCGCCCGCAGCGCCTTGTCAATCTGCGTCCGTTTCTGGTCCGATGTGCAGTAGCGGTTGCGCGCATCGGGCCAGAACGGCTTACCCGTCCCCGCCAGTTTCTCCATCCTGTCCTGGATTTCCTGTACCAGGTCTCCCTGGGGGCG
>CAZDSN010000809.1:0-2100 GCA_964507675.1 uncultured Ardenticatenaceae bacterium
GCGATTTGCAAAATCGCCCTACAGGTGTCAAGCTGACTTCCCCGGTTTCTGAACCGTGCCAACATTTGCACTATTTCTTGTAGGGGTGGGGCCGGTAGGCCAAAATCATGGCCAGACGAGGCGTCTTGCTGCCCGCCTGTTTCACCCAAAACGGCCGTCAACGGCAGATAGGGCGAGACGGCGTGGCGAAAAGGTCACCTGTTTTAGCCCAAACCATACCGCGCCCTCCCGCCCCGAGCCAGATGGTCAGCCTCATCACCTACCATCTGCTGCGCTCGGGCCGCCATTTGCTGGAGGACTTCCCGTAATGCCTCTGGTTGTCTAACCACCACTGGGAAATCCAGGCCCATCAGAAAAAAAGCCACCCATTCCAGGTGAAGCGCCGCGCGGCGGAAGATGACCCCTTCTTCACTCTGTTCCAGTATGCCCAACTCCGGCGTTATGATTTGCTGGGCATTTTCCAGCGTAGTTTTCAGTAAAACTTCCACCTGCTCCGCTTCCGGCCGTGAATATAGGGCGCTTAACACCTGCCCTAGAACGTCAAATCGTTCGGGGCGGTCAAAAGTCTGCGGGCATGGCTCCAAAGCGGTAATACGGTCCAGGCGAAAGGTCCGCAGGTCGCGGCGAAGATGGCAGTAACCGGCGGTGTACCAGAAACCTTCATAAAAGACAACGCCGTAAGGATCAAAATTTCGCTCCGTTTTGTCGCCTTCCCCAGACAGATAACTTAGACGGAGCTGTTGTTTTTGCTGCACAGCGGAGCTCAGCATCGCCACAAAATTATTGCCCACTCGCGAAGGGCGGTAATCCAGATGAAAGGTAATCGCTTCCTCCAACGCTCTGGCCTGATTTAGAAGCTTTTCGGGCATCACCCGTTCCGCTTTAGCCAGGGCGCTTTGCCCGGCAGCCACCTCCACCGGAAAGCGAAATTCTCGGATGGCCAACAGGCCCAGCGTCAGCGCAATGGCTTCCGCTTCTGTGAACATAAGCGGTGGCATGCGATGGCCGCGCCGTAGTTGGTAGCTACCGCCAGGGCCACGCCGGGCTTCAACCGGAATGCCCATATCCTGGAGCATGACGATATAGCGCCGCACCGTGCGCGGATCTACCTCCAGTCGCCGGGCGATTTCCGCGCCGCTAATTTGCCCGCGCGATTGTAAGAGTTCAAGTACGCTCAACAAACGGGTCGTTGGGGAATACATTTTTTCCTTCTAAATTAGGACCAATATTGTCCTGATTATACGGTAGGATGGCCTCATAACACCAAGATTCTGTTCACTGACAAAAAGGAGTTAACAAAATGAGTGTAACAATTCCCGATGGCTACAACACGATCAACCCCTTCATTATTACTACGGACGCCCTGACCTTCATCAAATTTCTGGAAACGGTATTTGAGGCCAGCGAACGGCCGCAAGCCCACACGATGGACACCGACGGCCTGCTGCTGCATGCGGAGTTGGAGATCGGCAATTCTGTCGTCATGGTGGCGGATAGAAAAGAAGGCTGGCCTTTTACCCCAGGCCTGTTACAAGTCTACGTTAGCGATGTCGCGGCGACCTTGCAGCGGGCCGAGGCTCAGGGCGCCAGAATTGTAACGCAACCAACTGAGGTGTATGGCGATCTTTTTTCCCGCTTTGTCGACCCGTGGCACAACCTTTGGTGGGTCTACCAGCATCAAGAAGCATTCGTGTGGGAAGAATATGCAGATGGTGAGGCGGAGGCAAGCTGGGCTGCCGAAGCAAGCTGGGCTACCGAATCAAACGAGCTGCAATATATTTATGAGACGCTGCTGCAGACAATGAAAGGATTGGGGAAGAAATAACCTCTCGCGGCGCGGTGTGGGCGCAGATCTGCGCCTACATCGCGCCAGCCCATGCCGTATTCAGGAGAGCTTGGGTGGAGGAGTAACAACCGTTTTGCACTGAGATGGAGAGGGAGGCGACGGAGAACGGCCGTATCCTGGCTGGTATCGTGGAAATACCGTCCCACCATTTCCCCATAGATTCGTTCCTTACTCAAATTCGTTATTGTCGCCCTGCCGCCAACATAAAAAGAAAGCTCCCGTGGACGAAAGGATGACTGAGTCGCATGGCAGCC
>CAZDSN010000810.1:0-2099 GCA_964507675.1 uncultured Ardenticatenaceae bacterium
GGCGAAAAGGGTTCGTTCGCCAACAACTTTTGACTTTGGAGATTGGTTCAATCTTCAAGATTGAACCAATCTTGCTGAGTTATAGACACGCAAACCCTTAGAGCAACTTCTTTGTTCATCGCGGGTTGAGCAGTTTTTTCTTGTTCGCCCTCAGTGACATAACATCTCGATGAAAAAAGCCATGTACTTCATCAAATCGTACAATTGCCCGCCATTTTCCATCAATGTAGGCTTCATATTGAATCACTACAATAGAGATGATCCGTCCACCTTCCGTTATGAAATGTACGCGCAGGCGGTCAAGTCCAGTTGCGAAATCTTGTATCCAGAATTTTTCGCCCATAAACTATTGTAACATACGTGCGAAAACTGCGTAGGCGCGCGTAGCTACGAAGGCAAATAATAGCTCTGCTGCCACAATTGGCGATAAGCTGCTTCTTCTTGCTGCCAGCGGGTGTCGTCCCAACCGAGTTCGGGCTGCACAATGGCGCGAATACCCGCCATTTGGTCGAGGCCGCCGCGCGGCAGCAGCAGCCCCAACCGCACCCGCCGCAGCAACAAATCGTCCAGATGAACGACGCCTTCGGCGCGGGCCGCCCAACGCAACTCTGCCCACAGGCTAATGCTGTCCGCAATAAAAGCGAGTTCCGCAGGCGCGGCGGCAGCCAGCAGCGCCGGCAAATCCCGCCCATACCGCCCACCCAGGCGCACTTTCATGCCTGGCTGCAGTACGTCAGCCAGGGAGCCTGGATCAGCCGGCTCATCCAGAACCCGATCCCGCTCGCGGAAAGTTGGGTGGCCCGGCAGCTCCCGCCGCACGCGGTTCAGCGCGTCATGGGCCATGACGCGGAAAGTGGTGAGCTTGCCGCCTGCCACCGTCAGCAAGCCCGCTTCCCGCCAGAGGACGTGCTCCCGCGACTCTTTAGACGGATCCGCTTTGCCTGTGTTGATCACCGGGCGAATGCCGGCAAACGTACTCACCACATCCCCCGTTCCCAGGCCCAGTTCGGGAAAGGCAAACGCCAGACCCGTGAACAGATAATCCAATTCCGCCGCGCTCATACCCGGATCGTGCAACTGTGCCGCCTCATGATCCACATCCGTCGTACCAAACAACGTGACGCCTTCCCAGGGAATGGCAAAAACAGGGCGCTGGTCAGTGGGGTGGGCGAAGCTGATGGCGCGCGTGAGGGGAAAGCGCTGCGCGGAAAAAACCAGGTGGCTGCCCCGTAGCTGGCGCAGCCGCTCGCTGCCGCCAATCTGCTGGCGCACCTCATCGGCCCAGGCGCCTGTGGCATTGATCACCACGCCGGCCTGTACTTCCGCCGTGCGCCCCTGGCTGCCAGGGGCCTGGTCGGCCAGGCGAACGCCACACACCTGCCCATTTTGCTGGCGCAGCAAACCCCCTACGGGCGCGTAATTCAGGGCCAGGCCCCCATCAGTCACGCCTTCGCGAATAACGCGCAGCGTCAGGCGGGCATCATCGGTTTGGGCGTCGAAGTAGCGGAAGCCGCTGTTCAGATTGGCGGCGGTGAGATGGGGCGCCAGATGGAGAATGCCTTCGTTGTCATATCGCTTGTGGCCCCACTTTAACCCCAGCACATCGTAGACAGCCAGCCCTGCGCCAAACACCCAGGGCGGAATCTTGTCCCCTTTGAAGTTGGCGTACACAAAACCCAACGGCTGCACCAGTCCTCGCCCTTCTTCTAATAGCCGCTCTCGTTCCCCTACTGATTCCATGGTGACTTTTAGCTGGGCATTTTTCAGGTAGCGCAGTCCGCCATGCACCAGTTTAGAGGAACGGCTGGAGGTGCCACAGCCGAAATCACGGGCTTCGACGAGCAATACTCGCAGCCCAACGCGGGCCGCTTCGCGGAAGATGCCCGCGCCGGTAATGCCTCCGCCAATGACAATCACGTCCCAGGGGTGATTGAGCTGTGCCCAGACCTTGTCGCGCCAACCTTTGCTCCACATACTCACTCCTCACAAGACAGCCACGCCGCACCGTATCAGGAACGCAGTTCCTCATTGGGCATCAAGAAAATAATCGGGTAATCCCGCCCCCCTCGCCGAGGAAGGGGGATGGGGGTCTTCCCTCT
>CAZDSN010000811.1:0-2099 GCA_964507675.1 uncultured Ardenticatenaceae bacterium
CAACCGCCGCCCCGGAACTCAATGGGCTATGGCAGATCACGCTGTATCCGGCTACGGTGTTACCCGATGGGCAGCAATACCGCTACGCCACAGGTTCGGCGCAAGCCAGCATTATGTTTGCCAGCACCGGGCAGCCAGATGAAGCCTGGGAATTCATGAAGTGGTGGATGTCCACGGAAACACAGGTGGATTTCCAGCAGCAGTTGATCCTCAACTATGGCCTGGAGTATTTATGGAACTCAGCCAACGTGGAGGCGTTTGCGTATTCACCCATCCCCCAGGAGCATAAGGACGTCATCCTGGAACAGTGGGAATGGCTGCAAGAGCCGGTCAAACTGCCTGGTAGTTATATGCAGGAAAGAGAACTGAGCAACGCCTGGAACAAGATTGTGTTTGATGGGGTCAATCCGCGCGGGGCAATTGACAGTTCCGTGATCATTATCAACCGTGAGATTACGCGAAAGATGGAAGAGTTTGGCTATCTCGAAAACGGGGTCATCGTGAAAGCGTTTAAGATTCCGACGCTAGAGAGTGTCCAAGGGTGGATGGAGAATGGCAACTAGCAAGATGAAGGAACAGAATCCGCCACAGGCATTGCACGCCGTCGCCGGCGCCCCGGCTGAGCTGCAACGAACCCGCTCAGGCGACCGGCTGGATGAGCCGCGCCTGTTTTCTTCGTTTAAGAAGTGGGCGACCAAAGAAGGCAGCGCGTATGCGTTTTTATCCATGTACGCGCTGATGTTCATCACCTTTATTGTGGTACCCGTTTTGGTGGCTTTCTATTTATCCTTTACCTTTTTCGACACCATCCAGCCGCCCACTTTCAATGGCTTGAGAAATTACGTCGTGCTGCTGACGCAAGATGAGTTGTTCATGCGTTACGTGCTGCCCAACACGATCAAGTTTGCCGTACTCGTGGGGCCTGGCGGATATGTTTTATCGTTCATGCTGGCCTGGGTGCTGGCGCAGCTTCCCAAAATCCCGCGCACCATTCTGGCGCTGATTCTCTATTCGCCATCCATGACAACGGGCATTGCCATGGCGGTGGTGTGGAAGACGCTCTTCAGCGGCGACCAGAACGGCTACTTGAACAGCTTCTTGATGGGGCTAAACATTATCCAGGAGCCCATTCAATGGCTGCAATCGCCGCAGTATTTGATGACGATCATGATCTTCGTCACGTTGTGGAGCAGCATGGGAGTTGGCTTCCTGGCGATGCTGGCCGGCATTTTAGAGATCAATCCAGAGCTTTACGAAGTCGGCAGCCTGGATGGCATCAGCAACCGCTTCCAGGAAATCGTGCACATTACGATTCCTTCGATGAAGCCGCAGATGTTGTTCGGCGCGGTGATGTCCATTGTGGCGACTTTTCAGGCAGGGGCGATTGGGGTAACGCTTTCCGGGGGCAATCCCACGCCGCAATATGCGGGGCAGTTGATTGTCAATCACATTGAGGACTTTGGTTTCTTACGCTATGAAATGGGGTACGCCGCCGCCGTTTCGGTGGTGCTGCTGCTCATGGTTCTCCTGTTCGCCCGATTCGCCAACAGATTGTTCGGTAGTAATGACTGAGGCAAAATCATGAAACGCAAGAGGTCAAGCAGCCGGTTTTCTGGTCTGCGCAATAGCGGGATCAACCCCAAAGGGTTTCACACCAGCCAGATTAAGTTCTACGTGGTGCTATTCCCTCTGGTTATTTTCATGATCCTGCCTATTGTGTTTGTTTTCTCGCACGCTTTCAAGCCGCCGGATGAGTTGTTTGCCTATCCCCCCCGCTTTTTCGTCACGAATCCGACCTTCCTGAACTTCGCCGACCTGTTTTCGCGCATGTCCAGTTCTGGCGTACCGGTCAGCCGTTACTTATTCAACAGCATCTTGATCACCGCAGTCACCATCGTGGCTTCGACGGTCGTCTCCACCACGGCGGCTTACGCCTTGTCCAAGAAACGGTTCAAGCTGAAGAAAGTGTTGTTCGCCATCAATACTGTGGCCCTGATGTTTGTGCCCATTGCGGTGACGATCCCGCGCTTTCTCATCATTGAGAATCTGAACCTGATGGATACGTTTCTGGTGCATATTTTGCCGGCATTAGCCCTGCC
>CAZDSN010000812.1:0-2095 GCA_964507675.1 uncultured Ardenticatenaceae bacterium
CGACCTGGCCCAGGATTCGCTGGGCATCCCCCGCAGAACCGTCCGCGACACCGTGTTAATTGAGAACATTCTCGCCAGCTACGAGATGGACGAAATCCTCTATGAACTGCGCGATCACTCTGCTGGTCTGAACTGTGGCCGCTGGGACTACATTTTTTCCGCCATCAGAAAGTTCCGCCATCACCCCCGCTTTGTTCTGCCCAATCGGGCGCAGGTGACCATGACTACCCACTTCATGCGCGCCTACTCCTTGCTATTGATTAAAACCTGCCACCGTCGCCGCATTCACGCTATGGGCGGCATGGCGGCCCAGATTCCTATCAAAGGCGACCCGGCGGCTAACGAGATAGCCCTAAACAAGGTGCGCGCCGACAAGGAGCGAGAGTCGAAAGATGGGCACGATGGCACCTGGGTGGCCCATCCAGGATTGGTCATGATCGCCAAAGAGGTGTTTGATCGCCACATGCCGGCAGCGAATCAGATTGAGCGCGGACGGGATGATGTGCACATCACGGCTCAGGATTTGCTGCCCGTCGCCGAAGGGGACATCACGGAAGATGGCGTGCGCCTGAACATTGACGTGGCCCTGCAATACCTGGCATCCTGGTTGGGCGGCAATGGTTGTGTGCCCATTTATAACCTGATGGAAGACGCCGCCACGGCGGAGATCTCGCGGGCGCAATTGTGGCAGTGGGTGCATAACAACGCCGCCCACCTGGCCGATGGTCGTCGCGTATCGGTGGGGCTCTATCAAGCGCTCGTCCCGCGCACGATGGCCATGATTCAGGAAATGGTAGGGGAGGCGGCGTATGATGCCGGCAGTTACGAACGCGCCCACCAACTTCTAGACCAATTAGTGCTGGCGGAGACCTTCACTGAGTTCTTGACTCTGCCCGCTTACCAGTATCTAAACTGACGTTTGCTGGACGCCTGACCTTTATTGCGTCGCTATTGAGCCGGCCAACCGTGTCAAGTTCCTGCGGCCTGCTACGGGCTGCAGCGAAGAAAAATCGGAGTCCAGCTTCTTCGCTGCGCTCCTCCCCCGTACAGGTCATGTAAAGTAAGGAGATTGTGTTGATGAGAAACGATGAGTATACAGTTGCTGAAATGAAAATGAATTGGGCCCGGTCTCCCCGCTGGGCTGGCATCCTGCGCCCCTATCAGGCTGAGGATGTCATGCGCCTGCGGGGTTCCTTCAAAATTGAATATACCTTAGCGCGCTTAGGTGCGAACCGCCTCTGGGAATTGATGCAGCAGGAGCCTTTTGTCCGCGCCTTAGGCGCGGTAACCGGCAATCAAGCCGTGGAAATGGTACAAGCCGGTTTATCGGCCATCTATTTGAGCGGCTGGCAGGTAGCGGCAGACGCTAACGACGCTGCCCATACCTACCCCGATCAAAGCCTTTATCCGGTGGACAGCGCGCCTAACCTGGTTAAGCGAATTAACAACGCTTTGCTGCGCGCCGATCAGATTCACCACATGCAAGACCAGAATGGTATTTACTGGCTGGCTCCCATTTTTGCCGATGCGGAGTCCGGCTTTGGTGGCCCACTGAATACGTTTGAACTGATGAAAGCAATGATTGAAGCCGGAGCGGCTGCCGTGCACTTTGAGGATCAGCTTTCATCTATGAAGAAATGCGGGCATATGGGGGGGAAGGTAGTTGTGCCGGCATCCGAATTCAGCCGCAAGCTCATTGCTGCTCGCCTGGCTGCCGACGTGCTCGATGTACCCACCATCGTGGTGGCCCGCACCGACGCCAACTCAGCCCAACTCTTGCGCAGCGACGTTGACGAGATTGACCATCCATTCATTGTTGGCGAGCGCACCTTTGAGGGTTATTACCACATCAAGGGCGGCCTGGAAATGGCTATTTCTCGTGGCCTGGCCTACGCTCCCTATGCCGATGTGCTCTGGTGCGAGACTTCCACGCCTGACCTGGGCGAGGCGCGTGAATTTGCTCAGGGTATTCACGAGAAGTACCCGGGCAAGCTGTTAGCCTATAACTGTTCGCCATCCTTCAACTGGCGGCGACATCTGGATCCCGCCACCATTGGCACGTTCCAGGAGCAGCTAGGTCAGATGGGATACAAGT
>CAZDSN010000813.1:0-2092 GCA_964507675.1 uncultured Ardenticatenaceae bacterium
TATTGGGACTGGATGGAACTACTTATAGTACCCATTGTCCTCGGTATTGCACTTAGTTTTATGGCGTACTGGTTGGACAATCGAGCACGCCAACGAGAAACACAGGCCGAGAAGCACCAGACGGACCAGCTCAAGAAACTCCTGATCCGACAAATGTCCAGCCCTAACGGCAAAATCGCTCTTGATGCACTTATACAGTTGTCCGCGTTGACTCCTCTTGGGGACGGTTTATTGCAGGAAGCTGATTTGAGTGAAGCAAACTTAGCTGGTGCTGATTTCAGACAGGCGGATTTACGCAGAGCGAACCTGAGAGAAACTGTTCTGGAAAACGCTGACCTGAGCAACTCTGATTTGACGGAGGCTGACCTTTCGAGTGCCTTACTGTCCGGCGCAAACTTGAGTCAAGCCAATCTCAGTCGGGCAAATGCCAACCAAGCATTTCTGTATCAAGCAAGGCTAATCGAAACAGACCTGAGCAAGACAGACCTAAGGGGCGCAATCTTAACTGACGCAGACCTAAGCGGTGCAAATCTCTCACAGGCAAACCTGTCTCATTCAAACGTGACACAGAAGCAACTGGAAAAGGCTGCCAAACTCGCTAAAGCAATCATGCCCGATGGGCGCAAATATGAGGAATGGGTGGCTGCTGGCGACATTTCTGCACCCACTTCCCCCATCGAATCACAGCCACTCGTCGCCCCGGATCTTATCGCCCACCTCGACCACACTCTGTCACCAAACGATACAGACACCTCTACTGCCACAGACAACGAATCAACCGCTGCCGGCAGCCAGGGATGATTCTCAGGACAGGGAAAAAGCCATCCCAACAAGTTAACAGATTTTGTAAGCAGTAAAACTATCTCCACTCCCAACGAAGAGGATCCCAAAGACCGATTGGTTTACTGCTCAACACTGGCGTCAGAACCAGGGGCATCCCAGAGTGAAGGCTTTGATTGCGCAAGAGATCCTCTAAAGCGCGCCGAAAACAGCGCCGCTCCCATATTTCATGCCGGCAGACTCACTGTAAGCGTTTTATGAATGATCTTCCTGGCTCGCCCCCCTTGGCGTACCGCCTGCGCCATCAGTTCCTCCTGCGTCGTCAGACCGCGTTGCAGCGCTTCTTGATCTGAACTCATGTGTGCATAATCTTAGGATATACCGAAGGAACTGCACACATTGTGCCCCAATCTCCCCACTTTGTCTACCCTGATCCAGACCGCGCGGGGATCGGTGAGAAGCCGAGTTTTTTGGAAAAACTCGGCTTCTTACGTTACGTCAAAAACCTTCGCGCCCTTCGCGTCTTTGCGGTGAAAAGACTCTTAACAATCAGCGCAGCATAACCGGCGGGACGTCCGCCTGATTCGGTGCCACACCCCCCACCCACACACCCCGCACCGCCGGCTGGCTGCGGCAGAACATAACCCCACGCGCCTGATTCGGCGCCGTGAAACTCCCAATCCAAAGCGGCTGGCAACCGCCGGCGAAATCCATCACCAGCCGCCCCGTGCCCGGCTGGAACAGCCACGCGCCCGCCATGCCCGCCGCGCTGACCACCGTATTATTGGCATAGAACACCAGTCCATCGCTGCCCGTGTCGCCTGTATTCCACCAATACTGCGTCTGCATCGTCATCACCACCCCCACCTGGATCGTGACCGTGGCCTCATTACTGCCCACCAACCCATCATGCGCCTGATACGTGAAGGAATCACTGCCGGCAAAATCCGCATCCGGCGTATACGTGAAAGAACCATCCTTGTTCCAGGCTAACAAACCATTCGTAGGCGATGACACCAGCAAAGCCGTCAGCGGGTCGCCGTTCGCATCCTCGTCGTTTGCCAACACACCAGGCGCCGGCACATCCAGGGCCACATTCACAGCCGTCGTATAACTATCATCACTGGCCGCCGGCGCGCTGTTGTCCGGCGCGCTGGGGAAGTAAAGCCCGCCCGTATGCGTATAGCCGCTGTCGTCCGCAATGCCGCCCCACACAATCATAGCCTCCCCGTTCCACACCGCCGAATGCCACAGGCGCGCCTCTGGCGCATGGAACAGCGTCGTTTCCAGCCAGGAATCCGTCGTGGGGTTG
>CAZDSN010000814.1:0-2089 GCA_964507675.1 uncultured Ardenticatenaceae bacterium
GGCGGGTTGCCAACCCGCCCTACGGAACTAACTATTTATGAAGGAGTCCCCCTTGCGCGGGGCGCGCCACGAGAAATGAAAATTTTTGACACGAATTCCACGAATGACACGAATTTTCTGACCACTGTTCACTGACCACTATTTTCGAGGAGATAAACCCTATGACACGAATTGAAGCTTTGCTTTCTGCCCGATTGTTCCTGGCGCCACAGTTAGTGGATGGCCGGGTGTACTTCATCAGCAACCTGAGCGGGCAGATGAGCCTGTATGCGATGGACGAGGGCGGCAGCGTGCCTGAGCCGCTGCTGCCGCCGCACATCGCGCTGCAAAACCCAGAGTTGATGAACGGCAAATCGTTCCAGGTGTTTTCTAAACTGGGCCTGGCGCTGGTGATGATTGACAACAACGGCGACGAGAATTACCAGCCCATGTTAGTGCCGCTGACGGGTGGATTCCCAGAGCCGGCCTTTGACAACTTCTTTGCGCCCTTCAAAACGAACCTGATTGAGACGTTTGTCGAGGATGATCTGGCGGTTTTCTGGGTAGAACACCGCGACAAAGCGTTATCCGCTTCCTTCAAGGCCAATCTGGCTACGGGCGAGATCGTCAAGTTAATGGAAACGAAGTACGGCGGCTTTCCGGGAGGTATGAACGACGACTACAGCAAAGCGATTGTGTTGGAAGCGTATGGGGCCGGCGACCACGTAGCCTATTTGTGGCAGGAAGGGAGCGAGGAACTGCAACTGCTGTATGGCGTGCCGCTGGCGCAGCGGCAGCCGGGGCAGCACGTGCCGCCCAACAGTTTCTCTAACTGCTACTTTGTGCAAGATGAACAGGCGCTGCTCTTTTATACTTCCCTGTTTGACGACCAGTATGGTCTGGGAGTGCTGCGGTTTGCTGACCCGGCCAATCCCTGCGCGGTAACTGTCACGGGGCAGGCGCATCAAGGCACGGGCGAGCTGAACCAGTTTGAACATCTGCAGGGCGACCGCTATCTGGTGGGTTACAACATTGATGGCTGCAGCTGGCTGTATGAGGGCGTGTTTGACGCAGATAAGCTGACTATGCGGCTGGATAAGGTATTGGTGGGGCAGGCGCCGCTGGCGGGCGGCGTGCTGAAAGGGCACAGCTATGACAAAGGCTCTGACCGGTATGTGGTGTCGCATACAACCGCCGTGTCGCCGCCGCAGTTAGTTATTATTTCTGGCACAAATCGGGACCAACTGGCTTACCAGACGCGGGAGCGGGTGTTGGGTATTCCGGCGGCCTGGATGTCGGCGGGGGAGGATGCGTCGTTTACGTCGTTTGATGGGCTGCGGATTTCGGCGCGGTTGTATATGCCGGCAGCCGCTCTGGGCTACGCAGGCCCGCGCCCGCTGGTGTATTACATTCACGGGGGCCCGCAGAGCCAGGAACATCCTGATTTTGCCTGGTTCTCCATGCCGTTGATTCAGTTTCTGACGTTGAAAGGGTTTGCCGTCTTTGTGCCCAACGTGCGCGGCAGCACGGGGTATGGGTATGCTTACATGAACAAAGTGGTGCGCGATTGGGGCGGCCAGGATCGGTTGGACCACGTGCACGCCATGACCGTTTTTCTGCCCCAAGACGAGCGTATTGATACCAGCCGCGCGGGCGTGGTGGGGCGTTCTTACGGCGGCTTTATGACGTTGACGCAGGCGAGCCGGCATCCAGAACTGTGGTCGGCGGCGGTGGATATGTTTGGACCGTACAACATGCTCACCTTTGCTGACCGCGTGCCCGAAAGTTGGAAGCCGTACATTGCCATGCTGGTCGGCGACCCGGTGAAAGAACCTGAATTTATGAAGGAGCGCTCCCCCAGCAGTTACATTCACCAGATTCAATGCCCGCTGCTGGTGATCCAGGGCAAAAATGACCCGCGCGTGTGGGAACAGGAGTCGCGGGAGTTGGTAGAAGCGCTGCGGGGCATGGGCAAGGAGGTGGATTATCTGATGTTTGAGGATGAGGGGCACGACGTGCTCAAGTTTGATAACCGCGTGCGCTGTTATAACGGGATAACGGAGTTCTTTACAGCGCATCTGCGCCCGTAATTGGTATTCACGGCAAAGAC
>CAZDSN010000815.1:0-2087 GCA_964507675.1 uncultured Ardenticatenaceae bacterium
GTCGGTGACAATGAACGCGCGTCGCCCTTGCAGCTCGCCCAAATGTGTCAGCGCATCCTCGCCAAAATAGACTTGCGGGCTTCTAAAGAACCACATAGTTGACCCCGCCTATTTGGGCCACTCCGTCTCTACTTTCTGGGCAGCGGCCACCAGTTCTGTGGCCGCCTTGGGCGCTTTCATGATCTTCATCATGTTGCCCTTCAGCTTGAGTTGGCGCGTCACCAACCCTTGTATCGGGTCCAGTTTACCTGAAAGCACCCGCTGCCAGATGGCCGATGGCGCAGCCAGCACAAAAGCGGGATCTTTGGCATTGACGTCCTCCACCTTGAATGCATCGCGGCACGCCCCATGCCATAAATCCAGATAGAGATAGGTTTCCTCGGTGAATCCGGGGCTTTTGTTAATGACAAAATAGAAGTCGCCTTCCCAATCGTGGGCGGCCTTGCGATAACCTTCGCTGCTATTCACCTCGGTCATCAACTCTTTTACCCATGCATCCGTACCAAACAACAGTCCCATTCCGTTCTCCTCCAAAAATCGAGAGACTGGCGCAGTCTTAGAAACTGCGCCAGTCTGGGCCTATCAAATTAAGCCGCGGGCGCGTAAAATGTCTGGATACATCTTTTGCCCCTGGTGAAATAATTCCACCAACAGCATCGCCTTTATAAACGGGCCGTTTACCCGCATCTGCTTATTGGCAATGGCCGTACGCAAAGACAACTCATCCAACAAAATCCGGTGGAACGTATCTGCCGCCAGTTCTACATCCAGCACCGGCTGACCAACTGTCGGGCCATAAGCCACCTGCACGGGATTATGGCGGGCATTGACCGTCACTTCCGCCTCCGGCTGCCAGTAACGCAGCCGGATAATCAGGCGAGAACCGGTCAGGGGGCGCATCGCCTCTTCCCGCTGCCGCAGTTGTTCAAACAACGCCTGCAAGCAGGCGTAAAGTTGTTCTGAATCCCGAAAGAAAGGCATAAGACCCAGGTGTAGGACAATTTGGCCAATTGTCCTGTCCAGTTGTGCACGTTTTGAATCACAGACAGAAATCCGCCACCGACTTACTGCAAATGATAGAACTTTCCGCCAACTTTGGCAACAAACCAGCGTTTGGCTGGATTGATCTCATTGGCAGCCTGGGCCACAGGGCGCAACAGGTTCACGATAAGGAATGGTAAAATTTCTGGATTCAATTATCCCCACGAGCCATCAGGGGTCTGAACACAATGGGGTATAATCTCACAGAAAAAGGGGGCTTGTTTGTTTTTACGGTTGTTTTGATGTAAATTAGTCAAGAAACTGCCTATTATGCAGCATTTTCTACTCATTTTATGGAGAAAAAGATAGCGAGAAGATAGATTTTGTTTTTGAGTCAAAAGCGATCTCGACCTTGGTATGGTGGGATTCAATTATCCCCTGATAAGTGGAACGAGGTCCCACAAACGCTGTCGCCGCCGCAAATACGCCCAAAACATACGGGTCAACCTCCTCCGCTTCGCCGCTGACTATGCCCGGATGTCTTTTCACCAGACGTTCCGAACTAACGGGTTTAGGAAAAATGTAAACAGCAACCCTGGAACAGGTAAGGTCACTCGTTAGATGCCAGTGTTTGAGATGTTCGTTTTTAAGGGCATGTCCCTCAACAACGTGGGGGCAGCAATTCTCAACTTGAACGAGTTTGCTCCTTTGGGTAGTGGTAAAGGATGCCCCTCAGCCCCTGGCGGCGATTCATCCACAGGCTAAACAGTCAGCATGAGGATTGGTGATGTTTTATAGGGAGGGAAAGAGGCATAGGGAGTGCACAGGAGCAGGGGGGTGAAGTGGCTGCCAGGTCAGGTCTGAGAGGGATGCCTGCCAGAGTTCTCCGTTAGACAAAACTGCATAGAGATAAGGTCCGATGCCGGCAAAGCGTTCAACCATGTGGCGGGGCCAGGGGACGCCGGTCAGGTTGGCGTTTGCGGGGCGCCAGGTACGGCCGCCGTCGTAGGTTTCTTCGATGCGACCGTGGCGGTCTACGGAGTCGGCGGGGCCGAAAATAGTGTGGTCGGGGTCGTGGGGGTCCCACCAGGCGGCGCGGCAGTAGC
>CAZDSN010000816.1:0-2084 GCA_964507675.1 uncultured Ardenticatenaceae bacterium
CTCTCTTTGTTGCCAGGGATTCCTCGGAAGACCTCGGAATGACACTAATGGCGATCTATTACCTAACTAATTTTTCAACGTTCAAGCATACACCCGTCTATTACCTGATTTTTTAATTGGAGAAACGCCGGTGCAATACGAAGATTTTGACGTCAGTATAGAAGCCGCCGCCGGCGGCGGGCGCAGCTACCGCATAGCCGTGCTGCATTCGCCCGCCGGCGAAGCGCAGGAGATAGTAGAGTTCCCCTTTGATACCGTCGCCCTGAAGCTGCATCTGGCCCAACTGGAAAACGCCCTGCTCAAATCCAGCGGCGGTCGCCGCCGCCCGCCAACTGAAAGCGAACGAGACGTGATGGCTTTTGGGCAGGCGCTCTTTAACTTCCTCATGCACGGCGAAATTGGCCGCCGTTACGCCGTCAGCTACGACCGCTGCTACCAGGCCGGCAAAGGGCTGCGCCTGAAACTGCGCATCCACGACCCGGCGCTGGCGGCGCTGCCCTGGGAATTCCTCTACGACCAGCGTTTTGACCACTATCTGGCCCTGTCTCAGTACACGCCGCTGCTGCGCTATCTGGAACTGCCGCGGGCGCTGCGCCCCCTGACCGTAACGCCGCCGCTGCGTATTCTGGGCATGGTAGCTAATCCCGCCAACCTGCCGCCGCTGGACGTGACCGTAGAAAAGCAGCGTATCGAACAGGCGCTGGCAGACTTGCGCGCCGCCGGGCTGGTGGAATTGACCTGGCTGCCAGGGCAGGGCTGGCGCGATTTGCAGCGCGCCATGCGCCGCGAACGGTGGCACATCTTCCACTTCATCGGGCATGGCGGTTTCGACCGGCTGCAAAATGAAGGGTATCTCTTGTTTACGGGCAGCGACGGCAACGCCGAACGCATGACCGCCGCCAGCCTGGGGCGGCTGCTAGGCGACCACGGCCCGCTGCGGGCAGCGCTGCTTAATTCTTGCGAAGGGGGACAAAGCGGCGACGATGTGTTTTCCAGCGCCGCCGCCGCCCTGGTGCGCAGCGGCATTCCCTGTGTGGTAGCCATGCAATACGCCATTACCGACGCCGCCGCCATTGAGTTTGCCCGCACTTTTTACGAGGCGCTGGCGGACGGGCTGTCCACCGAAACTGCCGTCAGCGACGCCCGCAAGAGCATCACCTTCAGCCGCCAAAACTCCCTGGAATGGGGCACGCCCGTCGTCTTTACCCACGCCCCTGATGGCGTTTTGTTTAACCTGACAGATGCCCCAGAAACGCAAAAACAGCCGCCGCCGCGCCCCCAACCGCTGCCCTGGCGCTTAAACGCCCGCGGCCTGCCGCTGATTGAGTCCTGGGAGCAGCTGCAGGGTATGGAAAAGCTGCCGCCGCGCATTGTGTGGGTTAAAGACGAGAAGGAAATGGCTTTGATGCCCGCCGGCCCGTTTCTCATGGGCACAACGGAAACAGAAGCGCGCGCGTTGTCGCAAGAATTTGGTTGGGAAATGCGCTGGCCAATGGCGGAAACGCCGCAGCGGACAGTCACATTGTCAGATTACTATATGGACATAGCCCCAGTGACGCATCAAGAGTACCTGCGTTTCCTGACCCAAAATCCGGCGCAGCCTGTGCCTTTGGCCGCCGCAGATTGGGGACAGCCGTACAATTGGGATGAAAAACAGCGGCGTCCGCCAGATACTCTATTGCGCCATCCGGTGGTATTGGTCAGTTGGGAAGACGCTCAGGCTTACGCCCGTTGGGCGGGCAAGGTCCTGCCCACTGAGGAACAGTGGGAAAAGGGCGCGCGCGGCGGTGATGGGCGGCGTTATCCGTGGGGTAATGAGTGGGACAGCGCCCGCCTCAACAGCGCCGAACGATTGGCCGGGCATGAGATTAAGACAGCCAGTGAGTGGCAGAAATGGTGGGAAAAAAACAGCAGTGACTTACTTAAAAAGGTAAACACTACAGTCGTGGGCAGCTATTACGCAGGCGCCAGCCAGTATGGCTTGCTGGATATGGCCGGCAATGCCTGGGAGTGGTGCGATGCCTGGTACGCCGCTTATCCGGGGTCGGCGGCGCAGCATGACGATTTTGGTTGGAAATATCGTG
>CAZDSN010000817.1:0-2081 GCA_964507675.1 uncultured Ardenticatenaceae bacterium
ACCCCCACCCCCACGCCCACGCCAACGCCCACACCTACCCACACCCCCACGCCGCCGCCAATGGATGTGGTGGATGACCGCGACTACAACATCCAATACGACGGCTGGTACGGCGGCTTGGACGCCACGGCCCTGGGCGGCGGCTATCGCGCCGCCGTGCAAACGAGCCAATACCTGGCCTACCGCACCACGCAGCCATCCACCAGCGTCATTCTGCGCGTCTGCAAGGGCCCCAATCTGGGCATTGCCAACGTGTTAATTGACGGCGCGCCGCAGCCCACCCTGGATCTGTACGCCCCCGCGCCCGCTTGTAACGTGCCCGTGCAATACGCCGGGCTGACAAACAGCCTGCACCTGATCTTGTTCCTGCCTTCAGGACAGAAAAACCCCGCTTCCAGCGGCGTCGAAGTGCGCCTGGACGCATTCCAGGTGAATCTGACTATGGTTGACGACAGCCATCCTTCCGTCATCTACACCCGCTGGAGCGGCCTGGCGTTGGCCCCGGCGCGCCAGGGCAGCCTGCGTCTGTCCCAGACGGCTAACGCATCCGTCACTTTCACCATGGATGGCCCGGCCTTTAGTTGGACCACGGCTAAATGCCCCATGTGCGGGCAGGCGCTCGTTATCGTGGATGGTTCAGTAAATTCGGTGGATACCTACAGCCCTACATGGCAGTTCCAGGTCCCTGAATCTATTACTGGCTTGTCCAACGGGACGCACACCATCACTATCCGCGTCTTAGGCACGCACAATCCCAATTCCAGCGGCAACCTCGTCTTCTTTGACGGTTATACGGTTCCATAGCAAAGGAGACTACAAAAGTCTCAAGGACTTTTGTAGTCTTTTCATTTCGCGAGTCTTGCCTTCCCCCTTTTGGCGTGGGACGATTCCCATAAGGAACATCAGCATCCATGACAAAGGCACAAGACCCAAGAGAACAATTAGCTGCGCTGGCTGAACGGCTTAGGAAAGTTGGGCAGGCGCTGGCTGAATCCAGCGCAGAGGTGTTGATTGCTGACCAGATTGACTACATTGTTCGTCGCTTGAAAGGCCACGCTCAAAAACCGTACGCCAGCTTGCACCAGCAAACCATTGTACGACATGACCTTGCTGCTGCTGCCTACTGGCTTTATTATCTGGAGCAAACGAATGTCTTCTCAGCCAGACGCCTGGCGCCGCTGCGACAGGAAATACACGACCTGCTGGCGACCATGTTGGCCTCCCTGTATTCGCCTGTAAATAACGCTGAAGAACTCACTACAGCCCCCCTTCTCACCTATGCTATGCCAACTCTGCCACCGCCTGAGCCAGAGCCGCCGCCTGACCTTGAGCCGCTGCTTGAACCAGAACCGCTACCTGAATTAGCGCCGCTGCCCAGGCAGACCACGCCGGATCAATCAAACCCACTACTCACTAAAATACAACTGGATAAGCAGATTTATACCTGGAATGGGACGAGCTGGTATGATGAACGATTCCTCAAGCCGCCAACCGTCATCATACGGCAGTTGAATGACATGTTAGCCGCCATTAAAGCCGGTGAGGATTGGGCGATAACTGATTTGCATGAGTTGGCGAAGAGGGCGCGGGCAGCGCGCGAGACGATGCAACATGAGCGGGCCGAGTCTTTGGCGCGGCGTATCTTGCTGCTGCAACCCGACTCTCACATAGGGGCGGCCATCTTATGTGCGGCGCTGCGCGCCCGTCACAGCCCGCTGGAAGCATTAGCCCAAACAGAACGATTCGTGCCGACGAGCAACACCGCCTTACTCACTTCACGCGCCGCTGCTTACTGTGATCTGGGCATGTGGAAAGAGGCAAAACAGGAAGTTGGCAAGTCACTGGCAATCGAAACCAGCCAGGAAGCGCTTCTGGTAGTCCAGCGTATTAAGGCGGCAAAGCCTGGGCTATATCGAAACAACAGGCGCGGCTGAGCTACTCGGCTGCCAAACGCACTTCCACATTCCCCCCACTCAACACCACCCCCACCCGCTCACCCGCCTGTAGGTACGTTCCCAGCAAGATAGGCGCCAGCGCCACCGCCGCGCTCGGCTCAATCACCAGCTTCAACCGCTGCCACA
>CAZDSN010000818.1:0-2078 GCA_964507675.1 uncultured Ardenticatenaceae bacterium
TTCTACATGTTCCTCATGCTGCTGCAAGGCAGCTTGTTCCTCACCCGCCTGCACATCAACAAATGGTGGATGTTGGCGCAGGAAGTGATGGTGCTGTTTCATGGCACGCTGGTGGCTGTTTATCAGGGTAACGGTATCTGGCCCATGTTCTTGTTTGGATTTGCCGGCATTTTCGTCATCACCCAAATGCACGGTCTGGGCTGGTCACGCCTGACGCGCGGGCTGGTGTTAGCCGTCTATGTGGCTGGCGTGCTGCTGGTGTACAGCCAGCGAGGCTGGGCGCAGCTAAATGAAATTGTGCGCATTCCCGTGATTGATTACGTGCTGGTATTTGTGATTGCCGGCATTCTCAGCGGCGGTATCCACATTTATCGCCGCGTACAGGCGCGGCAGCAGACCAATCAGTTGCCCCAGGTAACCACATGACCGCTGCTATCTGGTGGGTGCGGCGCGACCTGCGCCTGCACGACAATGACGCCCTGACGACGGCGCTGGCGACTGCCGGCCAGGTTGTGCCCGTCTTTATCCTCGATCCCACCCTGCTCGGTTCCTCTTACGTTGGCGCACGCCGGCTGGCTTATCTCGAAGCCAGTCTGCGCCAGCTTGACGCCGACTTACAGCAGCGGGGCAGTCGGTTGATTGTGCGCCAGGGGAACCCCCGCGACGTTTTGAGCCAACTCCTGGCAGAAACCGGGGCCAGCGCCATTCACGCCCTGGCGGACGTTTCCCCATATGCCATGCGGCGCGATGCCGCCGTGGCGGCGCAGCTACCCCTCCAACTGCACCCCGGCCTGACCATACTGCCGCCAGGCGACGTGTTGACGCAGAGCGGCGCACCCTATACCGTCTTTACGCCATTCCGCAAAGCGTGGCAAACCCGGTGGGACGGGCAACTGCGCCTACCCCTTCAACCTGCGCCAGACCCTATTCCTACGCCTGCCGCTCTGTTCAGTCTGTCGCTGCCTTCCCTCTCCCCCCTGGCGTCCAGCCCGCTCTTCCCCCCAGGTGAAACGGCTGCGCGGCAGCGGCTGGCGCATTTTGGCGAAAATGGGATTTATGCTTATGGTCAGGCGCGTCACCGTCTGGATATTGCCGGCACATCCGCCCTATCCCCTTATCTTCGTTTCGGTCAGCTTTCCCCCCGCCTGGCGGCGGTCGCCGCTATGGAAGCCATTGACCGCGCCCCTGATGCCGCCGCGCGGCAAGGGGCAGAAGCCTGGTTTTCGGAACTGATCTGGCGCGAGTTTTACATGCACATTCTGTACCATTTTCCGCATGTGCACGGCGGCAGCTTCCGCCGCCAATATGACGGAATTACCTGGCAAAACGATCTGCAAGCGTTTGCCGCCTGGCAAGCCGGGCAAACGGGTTATCCGGTGGTGGATGCCGCCATGCGCCAACTGGCGCAGACGGGCTGGATGCCCAACCGGGCGCGCATGATGGTGGCTTCCTTCCTGGTGAAGGATTTGCTCATTGATTGGCGTTGGGGAGAACGGTGGTTTATGCAGCAGCTTATTGATGGAGACCCGGCGGCTAACAATGGCGGCTGGCAGTGGACTGCCGGCACAGGCACAGACGCCGCCCCTTATTTTCGTATCTTTAATCCTGTGACCCAGGGACAGAAGTTTGATCCCCAGGGAACCTACGTGCGCTGCTGGCTGCCGGAATTGGCGCAGGTTCCGGACCAATATGTACACGCGCCCTGGCAAATGCCGGCAGCCGTGCAGCACGCCAGCCGCTGCCGCATTGGCTACGACTATCCCACCCCCCTGGTAGACCACCAACAGGCCCGCGCCCGTGCGCTGTCCGCTTTTGCTCCGGAGTCGAGGCTTTAGCCGGTTCCCAGAACGTACTTAGACCAGGTTGCCACAATCATTAAAAACCAGTCAAAAACCTGTCATTTCGAGCTGTCTTCGGCGAGAAATCCCTCTCAACGTGAACTAAGAAACCTCGATTACCTTTGTCCGCTTATGGCGTTACTCTTTACCCCAACCAGAGCCTTCTGGCTCCAGATGCCAGATACCGCCGTCGGCAGCCTGGATGTAGGTATGGTTGTATTTGGGGTAGGACGTGCGCTG
>CAZDSN010000819.1:0-2077 GCA_964507675.1 uncultured Ardenticatenaceae bacterium
CTGGTTCAATCCACCATTCATCCCCTCTCTTTTGTAGAAAGCCGGCGCGGACATTACGGGTAAAAGCGCCAATGACTTCGCGGTAAGGTTCGCGCAAGGGGTCGTCGGTTGAGGCGGCCACAGCGCGAAAGGTGAAGGCGGGGGTGGGAGAGACGTAGCGCATACGGCCGTGCCCTACAATTTCCACAATCTGCCGGATCATGCCGCGCAGGCTGCTGCCGGGAATCAAAGGTACATCTTTTTCCAGACCAAAGAAGCCAGCCATCGCCTCTTTTTGCTCATCCTTTAGTTGATCTGGTCCGGCCTGCCCAAAGTCAGCAAACTGCTTTTCAGTCAACATGCCGCGAATGTAGGTAGGGGAGCAGGTTTCCAGTTCACACTCTATCCAGCCGGTGTAAGCCACCGGTTCTGGCTGGTAGCTGTCGTGGTCTAGCGGTAGCTGCGCCTCAACCATTTTTCCCGGCAGGGGGACGAAGTTATAGGGGGCGATGGCCCAAACCTCCATGCGATCTTTCTTATCCCAACGGGGTTTGGTGGGATTGGTGTGTTTAAGTGCCATTTCCTTCTCCTTTCAGTTACCAAAATAAGGCCGTTTGGGTGTATAATCCAGGTATGATAGATTCACAGCAGGTGACCGTTGATCTTCCATTGCCTCTTTATCGTTTCTTGCAGCGGCTGGCTGAACAAACGCGCCAACCTGTCGAAAAGCTGGTGGCCCAGAGCATTGCCGGCAATCTCCCCCCATCCGTAGATAATGCGCCGCTCGAGGTGCAAGCAGATTTATTAGCTATGCAGCAATGGTCTATTGACCAATTATTGGCCACGGCCCACGAGCAGGTAGCTATTGAACAGCAAAACCGCCACTTCGCCCTATTGGAAAAAAACCAGGAAGGGAATCTTACGCTAGGAGAACAAGAAGAGCTGGCAAATTTGCGTTTATCCGCTGATCGGCTCATGGTGCGGAGGGCATACGCCTGGGCTGTGCTGCGTTGGCGTGGGTATCGCATCCCGCCGCTGGATGAGTTGCCGCTGCCGTAGAAAAGATGCCCGTTTCCGACAAAGCGCGCCAGCAAATCATCTCTCAAGCGGATTACCGCTGCGAGTATTGCCAGACTTCCCATCGCCTGGTTGAGATGCCCCCAGTCATTGACCATATTATTCCTCTGACGGTGGGTGGCAGCGACCACCTATCGAACCTGGCGGCCGCCTGCTACCGGTGTAACGAATTTAAGGGCGCCAAAACTCAAGCGACTGATCCCGCTACCGGCCAAACGGTTCACTTGTTTCACCCACGCCAGCAGCTTTGGACAGATCACTTCGCCTGGGCAAATGGCGGTATACATATTATCGGCTTAACTCCTGCCGGGCGGGCCACAGTCATTGCCTTACGCTTGAACAACGAATACGTGGTAGAAGCGCGCATGATCTGGATTGAGCGAGAATGGCATCCGCCATCTGATTGATCCTCATGTAACTTCCACCAGTTTAACCAACCGGCTCAGGGCAATATAAGCCTGCCCTTGTTCGTCGTAGTCAAGATAGTGACGAACAGACAAACCCGATCGGCGGTTCTGGCGCGGTTCGGGATCAGGTAACTCAATAGGTGGAGCGTGTTGGAAGCCTTGCTCTCCGTCTCGCATCAGCGTAAAGCCATCTCTCGGTCCCGGCGGATCGGAGGCCGTGCCCCAGAGTCGGTGCGTTTCATCCAGCACATCCTCCTGGGCTACACCCGTATCAGTCAGGTAACGCCCGCGCCAGCCATCGTCTCCGCGCCATACCAGCAATTCACCATCCTCATTAAAAAGGCGCGCCTGGTGTAAGGTAAGGTCACGCAGTTCTACCTGCACTTCTGTGAATGCTTCGCCTGACAACTTTAGGCGACTATTTTCCATCCGTCCCCAAATGACGCCATCGTCGGCATGGGCTAAAAAATAGGACAGATTACGTTCTTTGCCCTGCTCCGCAAACCATTGGTGCGGGTCACTGGCAAATGTCGTGAAATCGGCCCCTTCTAATTGTTCAATCTGCCACTTAGTGCCGTTGTCACCCATTTCCCACCTCCTGGAGAAATGCATTC
>CAZDSN010000820.1:0-2071 GCA_964507675.1 uncultured Ardenticatenaceae bacterium
TTTGCCCAGTTGCCGCATGAAAATTAGCTGAGCGGCCATGCGACGATGACTCTTGGTAATAAGCAACGCTTTCAAAATGGCGCTTACGCTTGCCAGGATGATAATCGCCAACTCTTTGGCCAGGCGAGTAATCCCCGGATTGTCCCTGAAAAGGATGCGCATATCGCTGGCACCATCGCGAAATGCCCGCTCCCTGGCCCAACGTCTGGTTAAACGTGAAGCGCCGAATATTTCATGACTTCTGGCTCGATGGGCGAAAGCAAATGTTGCGCCCTGCTTTTTCAAGCGAGTGAAATATTCAACATCCCCGCGCCCCACGAGGGCATAGAAGGGATCAAACATTTGCCCTGGGAACCGGGTTGCAATGCTTTTACTCAACAATACGTTAGTTGTCCCGTAAATCAAGCGGACATAGCCGCTTTGCTGGGGCATCGATTTGGGATAAACAGGCAGACCCCATACCCAGTCAGGTGGCGGGACTTCAAACTCAGCGCTTACCTGCCCGCCAACGACATCCGCTTGCGTTACCTTTTGCACCTGAACCAATGAACTTAACCAATATTCCTCAGCCCATTCATCGTCGTCCAGCATAGCCAACAGATCAGCCCTATAATCAACAAACGCCCGCTGCATCAGGGCATTGCGTACCTGGGAGATACCGCGTTCCGCGACTACAAACGCCTCCAGCGGAAACCTAAAACCCTGCTGCTGAAACCGTGCCACGGTTTTGATGCCTTCCTGCTGCTCGCTGTCATTGTCGGCGACCAGAACCAATACCTCAAAGTCCACTTTCTGCCTACTGATGGAATCCAGTAAACGAGCCAACCCTTTGGGGCGTTTGCAGGTTGGAAGGCCAACTACCACGCGTATTGATTGATTCACCGGTGATTACTTTTTTTATTGTACATCAAAGTTTTTGCGGACTATATTTCCGGCCGCCATGACCGGAAGCGGCCTTTGACCTTATCCACTGCACTGCCACCAGCCGCAGCAGCGTATCACGACCTGCCAGTTGTAGTCGCGATGGCATAGGGCCCAGTTGGTACAGCGTCTCAACATCTCTGGGCATGGCACTCACGCCCCGATGGATCAGCATCATCATTAACATCTGGTGCTGTAGTGCCCGCAGAGTGTAGCGCCATTTTCGGCGCAGATAGGTGCGAATGTCTGCCGGCCGCCAGGGCGATAGCGATCGGAAAGAGAACAGGGCATCAGTATGGAATACGCAATGGGGACCGTCCTCCACAGGACTAGCACCGCGCCAGGCATCGTTGGACACCAGCCAGGATACCAGGAAGTCCTCGCCGATGAGTCCCAGGGGCATACGGACCTCCCTTTCCTGCAAGCAGCCGATGAAACTGCCGCGAAGAGCATAGTAATTGCCCGCAAGCATGGCGTTCTGGACCATCCGCTGTCGCCAGGGGTCGCGATCCCGGCCGGTGGCAGGCATACCCCCCGCTGCGTGGGCGCTGGGTACCTCGACCAGGGCCGAAGCGAGTAAGGGCATGCTACCAGGCTCCAGCGTGACATCGCCGTCCATGAAGAAAACCGTGTCGAATGGCCGCCCGTCCCGGGTTGCCAGGACTTCGTGAACAAAGAGGTTCCAGGCGTTTGCCTTGTCACTAACTTTGGTTTCAAGCAGCCAGAGGTTGTCAAGGAAACCTGCGCAGGCACGAACCTGTTCCGAGGTCGAGTCGGTGCAGCCGTTTGCAAGTACGTAAACCTCAACGACCTGTCGGTCGGCGGCTGCGATGATGCTTTTCAGTGCTGCACCTATGCGTTTGGCCTCGTTGTGGGCAAAGACTGCGATTGCCCAGATCCCCTCGGCGTGTCCGCCCGAAAGCCGGGAAAGCCGGCATTTATCGTTCCCAAGTTCACTTCCCGTCATCGCGACCTCCGGAAAGATACAAATCCCGCTATTCTCATCAATGTCTCGAGGTAAATAGCCGGACCAGTTTTCGACGGACCTGGGGTGCCAGCCAGACCACTCTCCTAAGCAGATAGTGCCACACCCGGAGCTTCTCGATGAAGCTGATAGGAGCGTTTAGCGTCCTTACGAAGCGGTACGAGT
>CAZDSN010000821.1:0-2067 GCA_964507675.1 uncultured Ardenticatenaceae bacterium
CTATGCGAAATATAAGCATCGTTTCTGCTCTCCTGCTGCTGCTGACGGCGGGGTGCGCCCGCGCCACGCCCAGGGCGACGCCCGCCGCTATGGGCGCGGCGACGGCAGCGACGGCCACGCCTACACTGACCCCTCTGCCAACGGAGACGCCCACGCCCACTTTGACGCCCACACCGACATGGACGCCTACGCCCACTTTGACGCCGACGCCGACGGCATTGCCGGCATTTATCTCCGGCAACCCTCGCGCCGCCCAACTTCAGCCCCCTGTCGCCGGCGGCGCGGCTCCCTGCGGCGTCGTGGACGTGCTCGACTTCCCCATTGATCCCCCGGACGCCAGCCGCGTCACTTCCGGCGGGCAGGACTTTGGCATCTGGCGGGACCGGTACGGCAAGTACCATGCCGGCGAAGATTGGCGTGGGCCGGCCGGGACGCCCAGCCTGGGCACGCCGGTCACCAGCATTGGGCACGGGTTGGTGACCTACGCCCAGCCGCTGGGCTGGGGGCGAGACCAGGGTGTAGTGATTGTGCAGCACACGCTGGCCGATGGCCGCCGCATCCTCTCCTTTTATGGACATCTGGACCCGGACAGCGTGGTGCTCACGCCGGGAAGCTGCGTAACGCGGGGGCAGCAAGTGGGGAAAATCGGCCAGCCGCGCAGTTCTCCCCATCTTCATTTTGAAATGCGCACCCAGGCCCCCTACGAAACCCTGACCGGCTACTGGCCGGAAGACCCGACCCTGGCCGGCTGGCTGCCTCCCTCGCAAACCATCTGGAACCAGCGCATCACCGCGGCCCCGGGAGTGCTGTGGACGCGAATGGCTGCCAGCGCTGCGGCGGCCAGCGCCGGCAGCCAGCCCGTCGGTCCCCTGGACGAGCAAACCTTTCTGCTGCTGGAAGCAGGTCACCTGCTGACCCTGGGGCTGAACAGCGGCAGCAGCCAGGTGGCGCTGCCCGACCTGAAAAACGTCAGCGCCGTCTGGCTGGCCGGGGGAGAGCAAACGCTTTACGCTGCCGACCGCTTTGGCCGCCTCGATGCTTTTCGCCTGGAGGTCACTACCCCACCCACTTTCACCCCTCTGTGGACCAACCCGCCCAAGGGGAACGGCGCGCCGCTGCTGCTGCCCCAACCCACGGGCGGCGTCATCCTGGCGCAGCGGGGCGATCTGTTTGCCTATGCCGCCACGGGCGAATTGTTGTGGCAGCAAGATGTGGGGGAGCGGCTGCTGGCCTGGACGGTGGCCGGAGAGGAGTTGTTTTTTACGACCACAGGCAGCAACGGCGCCTTGTGGCGGCTGTCGCCAGGGGAGACGCCGCAAGCTGTGGTCGCCGCCAGCGGTTACCTGGCGACTGCCGGCCAGCAGCTCTGGCTATACGCTGCCGATGGCCTCTACCGGTATGACCCCGCCACGCTTACCCTGGCGCTGGCATACGCGCTGCCCACCGGCTACTTAAACCGCAGCAGCATCATGCCCCTGGCGGATGGGGGTGTGCTGGCGGCGCACGCCGACCCGTACGACAGGCGCTTAATCGCCCTGGCGGCGGATGGCTCCGTTCGCTGGCAGCGGTCTGTGCGCAGCGTGACGGCTACCTCGCTGCGCCTGCTGGCCCTGGATAGCCAGCCGTATCTGCTGGCCGACAGCGGCAGCGACGTGGCCCTGTATGCGGTGAATGTGCCAGGGGACAATCTGCCGGCAACGGGTTTGCCCACAGACTTGCTACGCCTCTTCGCTGGCGGCACGCGCACCCCCCGCCCCAACAACACCTGGGCGGCGGCAGCCAGCTCTGGACGCCTGCTGCTGAACATTGGCGGCGGCAGCCTGGCCGCCTTCGACCCTCTGGCTGCCCGTGCTATCTTGTCCCCATAACCTACAAGTCGCGTTGGCGGCGCGTAGCGTGATGTCTGACTTCTGTAATCCCTTCCAAATCCTCAGCCGTCAGGGTCTTCATAAACTGCTCTGAAGTAAGTCCATATTTCTCTTCAAAAGGCAGTTGCTGCTTCGGCACGAATTCAGCAATTCTCAATTTGAACGAGTTTGCTCCTTTGGACGGTGGTTGAAACCGATG
>CAZDSN010000822.1:0-2066 GCA_964507675.1 uncultured Ardenticatenaceae bacterium
TACACTTAGTTTTTTATTTGTTGATTAAAAAAGACTACTTTTGCCCCATAAATCAAAAAAAATGGGAAAAGGAGATAAGAGAAGTGCCAAAGGCAAAAGAAATATCAAGTCTTACGGTAACTCTCGTCCTAAGAAAAAGTCCTGATTTCAGGTTCAAAAGTGCTATCAGCATTCATAAAAAGCTGACGGTAGTATATTGATTTTAATTCCTGTTTACCATCTTCTGATAGGTAACAGATGAAGGCAAATACCAGTCCCTAAGCCGTGTTTGGATATTTTCATTCCTCAAAGTGAAATTCTATTATGAAAATCTTGCACATCACCGCGCTATTGATTCTTTTACTATTACCTTCTTGCAAGCAAAATACATCTGCGAAGCAAAATACACCAACAGACATCATCAGTTCCAACGCTGATACCACTGTCAGCCCGGCAAATGATTTCTTTTCATTCGCGAATGGATCATGGCTGAAGAATAATCCCATCCCACCGGAAGAAACAAGCTGGGGAATTGGCAATCTGGTTGTCAACGACATTCAATCGAAATTGAAAACAATTTGTGAAGAGCTTTCTTCCCAATCAGCAGAGACTGGTAGTTCAGGACAGATGGTAGGTGATTTTTGGAAAACCGCTATGGATAGTGTAAAGTGTGACCAGTTGGGTATTCTTCCTTTGGAGACCATACTGGCTGAGATTGATGCGATCAACGACCTCCGAGGCTTGAGTAAAGTGATAGGAGAACTGCAAAGTATTGGTGTTTCGGCTCTGTTTGATATGTATATAGCTCAGGATGACAAGAACAGTGATAAAATGGCGCTTTACCTGTATCAGGGCGGAATTGGATTGCCTGATAGAGATTATTTTTTTAGAGAGGATGCAAGAACAAAATCTATACTAGAAGAGTATCCACATCATATCGAACGCATGCTGCAACTCTTGTCCCAGTCAGTCTCGGTTGCTAAAGATCAGTCTGAAAAAATCGTGGCTCTTGAGACAATTTTGGCTCACAGTTCACGTAAGCTGGAAGATTTGAGGGACCCTTATGCGAATTACACAAAGATGAGCATCTCCGCTCTCTACAAGCTATCTCCATCTATAGATTGGAAGTCTATTTTGCAAATTTGGGGTGCCGAAAATCTTGATACTGTGATCGTAGGTCAACCTGAGTTTCTCGAAACTGCGGACCATCTATTTGCCAATACACCAATGTTGGTTTGGAAATCCTACCTAAAATGGAAACTAATGAATGCTTTTGCACCTACACTGAATTCTGGAGCAGATCAGGAAAATTTTGCATTCTATGGCAAAATAATTCGAGGCGCACAAATACAAAAACCAAGATGGAAGAGAAGCTTAAATGTGTTGGAAGTAAGTCTGGGAGACCAGTTGGGAAAAGAGTTTGTCAAAAACTATTTTGGCGAGACAGAAAAAAAACGCTACAGCGATTTGGTTGAAGCAATTCGTCAGGAGATGGAGTCACATATCCAAAAATTGGATTGGATGAGCCCTCAAACAAAAGAGAAAGCCTTGATCAAACTGAAAACCATGTCAAAAAAAGTTGGCTATCCTGACAGGTGGAAGAATTATGAGGGAATGAAAATCTCCAATAATTCATTTTGCGAGAATGTCATTCAAGCAAGGCAATGGAATTTTAAAGATGAAATTAAGAAATTATTCAAACCTGTGGACCGGACAGAATGGGGTATGACTCCTCAGACCTACAATGCATATTACAATCCCAGCAATAATGAAATCGTGTTACCGGCAGCAATTTTTATTGTTCCCGGCACGAAGGACTCAGAACTCGATGATGCTACAGTCTATGGATATGCAGCTGCTTCTACCATCGGCCATGAAATGACGCACGGTTTTGATGATACAGGAAGGCAATATGACGAAAAGGGCAATTTGCATAATTGGTGGACAGCTGAGGATGGGAGGCAATTTAATCTAAAAGCAAAAAAATTGGTCAATCAGTTCAATGATTATGTTGTGTTGGATAGTCTCAAAGTCAATGGTCAGGCAACTTTAGGGGAGAATATTGCGGATTTGGGAGGAGTGGTTAT
>CAZDSN010000823.1:0-2061 GCA_964507675.1 uncultured Ardenticatenaceae bacterium
GGCTCCGAGGCTGTTGTGCGCGCCGACCTGCCGCCTACACCCACCCTGAATATCATTGGCGTACCCTTCCCCCCTACAACCGTGACCGAATCAGTGCAGTGGGTGCGCATCGGCGGGCCTGCCGGACATACGGTCAGGCTGGTAGTAGGCGAGGGAGGCCTGTTTACGGACGGCGTACCTGGGGGAGGATTCGACCTGGACCCGTATGAACTGAACAGCCTGTTGGGCGTGCAATATTACACAGGCACCCTGAACCAGCAAGGTTTCGTGGACATTCCCATCACCCTCACCCGCAGCCAGGTTGATACAGGTCGCAATGTCATCACCGCGGTCCTGGAAAACGTCTTTAATCATCGCGGCGGCGTTGCCGCCCCTGTGGTGCTCGACCTGGAGGAGTAAAAAAGAACTCGCGGGGGAAAAGCAGCTTAATTGACGCGAATGGAATCGGGGGTGATTACTTTGGCTGCTACTTTGGTCAGCGTGGGGACATCGTGCAGCATGTTGGTATAGGAAGCATTAGCCAGGGGACAGTAACACTCTTTGGCGGCGATACTGCGCCGGACTTCCTTGATTTTTTCGCCAAACCAGATTGCTTTGAAATCATAATTATGGTCGCGCAGGTTGCCTAGATTGTCGGCGCGTACGCAGCAAGGCCAGACCGTGCCATCGGCATAAATCTGGGCGCTGGCCCAGCCGGCATAACAGGCAATCACCTGATCTTGTTCATCCAGGATGCGCTTGACCAGCTTATAATATTCGATGCGAAACGCCTCCGTTATGCGGGAGACGCCGCGATATTGGCGCTTATTGACGTAAGCAATAAGTTGATCAATCGCCGCTGCATATGCGGCTTTATCTGGCGTAATGGGCAGCCCCACTGTATCTAATTCCACGCGCGGTTCGGCAATCTCGGTAATAAACTGGTCAGCAGTGGATTGATCGGCATAGGCAATCAGTTCATCCAGATCATGCACATTAAACACGGACACGACGGAGTGAATGCCCACAGCCAGGTTGGGAAATTCGCGGCGCAGCGCGAAATATTGCTGCAAGCGCTCTTCAAACTTTTCAAAGTTGCCTATGACGCCGCGAATAAAATCATGTTTCTCGCCCACGCCATCCAGCGACAGGTTGATGATAAGCTGGCTGTCCGGGCAGCTTTCCAGGATGGCCCGCACCCGTTCTGGCCCGCTCCTGAGGATACCATTGGTGGGAATATTGATGATGCCTGGGCGACAATGCTTATAAACAAGCTGCGCCAGTTCCACAATCTTGGGAAACATGAGCGGCTCCCCACCGCTAATAGTGAACCAGTATGGCGCGCTGCCTAAAGATGCCAGCACCTTATCCCACTCATCGAGATTCAACTCATTTTCTCGTTTCATCCAGATGTTGCAGGTGAGGCAGCGGGAGTTGCACTTGGGCGAGGGGGATAGCGTTATGTTGACGGGCAAAGTTTGCGGCCAGCCAAAACGGCGATACAGCCGAAAGGCGGGTATCTTCGCCAGCACGCCGAGCATAGAATTCATATTTTTTCGTTCAGTGGGTTTCCAGTTCTTTGGTGGTAACGGCGACTTCCCAGACGGTGTGATCCCGCTTGTTTTTGAAGTCACGCCAGCCGAGGAAACGGCCATACGCTTCCAAAGCAACGACCAGCCACGTCCACACAAACTGCCTGGGACGCCAATCCAGGTGGCGCAGCAGTAGCCGCAGCAGTTTGGTCGCGCCCATGGTGCTGACGGAGTAGCCCAACAGCACTTTTACGTCCAGGTGGCCGGAGTAGATACGGCGGCGTTGACGCAAAAAATCGGCAATGGTCTCAGGGCCTTTGTTGGATACCACTGCATCAGGCACATAGCGCACCCGATAACCCTGGCCGCGTACTACAGGTTCAATGCTGGCTTCGTCTACAGAGGTTTTGTAGGGGATACGTTCAAAAATCTTACGGAAGGCGATCATTTCGCCCGCTTTGAAAGAACGCAAGTTAATTTCGTGGTGCAGATTCCATAAGAGGTGGGCGGCAAAGCCCATAAACGTGTTGGGGTCGTTTACAGGTACAGG
>CAZDSN010000824.1:0-2057 GCA_964507675.1 uncultured Ardenticatenaceae bacterium
AGTTCCTTTCGGTGCAGAATGAGGGGATCATCGGGATGGGAGTCGAAGAACTCCTCTTTCAGTATCTCCACGGCTGGGAAGGCGGTCGTACACACGTACTCCAGTTCAAAGATGACGCCAGTCAGACTAAGGTAGCGGTGATTAGGATCATTGGAAGCACCCAGATCCGAATTGCCCACTTCGTCAATATAGAGGCGGTACTTCACGTCTTACTCCCTAACTTACAGCGCAGCCACCACTTGAGTCAGGCCTTTAACAAGACAAGGCATAGACAATGGAGGCGCGAGACGGTATTTGAACAGACATTGTGGAGTAACTACTGCGTGACGCTCAAGGTAAAGTGGAGTTCGACCTCCCAGGTGTCGCCGGGGTCCAGGAAGAGGGGCCAGTGGGTCAGGATGCTGGTTCCCTGGTAGTTGGCTTCGTAGCCGGCTTCCGAGTTGGTGACGCTCTCGAACGGGTAGAACCAGACGGCGGCGGGCTGCGACAGAGCGAGGTCTACGCGGCTGCGCACGGTGATGATGTCGCTGACCAGGGCAAATTCAGATATGTCGCTGGCCGCGCCGGCCCGGCCCGGATATTGGTGTGCCGCGGCGGCATCTTCCAGACCGAGGAAATAGGTCAATGGGTCTTGACCGCCTTCCAATCCCCAGTTATTTTCCACGCCAAAACGGCAGCGCAGGGGTTGATCGCCCACGTTGCGTAACTGGTAATGGACATGCAGGACGCGGCTGTCCGCGTCTAGCCGCACGGCCTTTTGCAGCGTCACCGCCGTTTCGTTGACCTGCCCCCGGCGGGAGAGCGTCGCCGTCAGCCCATCGGCGTTGCTGCGCATCTGGGCGGTGTACGGAGTGGTCAGGAAGTCGCCCCATTCAGCCAGGCGAGCGGCGCTAAAATCTTCCAGGCTGGCGTCCACAGGCAGAAAATGGTCGTGCAGCGCGCCGCGGCGGTAGCCATCGCGGAACAGTTTCTTTTCCAGTCCCAGTTCCTTCACCAACACCCCGCGCTCGTGAACGTTGGTCAGCTCTTCATCGTCGCCGGCTGGCTTCAGGTGAATGCGCCCATCAGCCGCCGCGCTGCGGATTTCGTCGTGATACCATTCGTAGTAGCGGGACATGCTGTTGAGCAAATTGTAGGGGGCGTCGCGCCAGTCCCACTCCACCAGTTTGCCGCCGTTGTCCAGGTCAAAGCAAAGCCACTGCCGTTCGTTGGTCAGGATGAGTTCTTCCGCGCCGTCGCGGTCGAAGTCGGTTTGAAACCAATGGACCCAGCCGGAGCCATATGCTTCGTTGTCGGCTAACGTTTCCGCGGTAATCAGGTTGCGGTAGTTGATGCCGCGAATGTGGAAGAGGTAGATGCCGCCAAACAGTCCATGCCAGTAGCCGCAGTTGCATTGGGCCGCCCATAGGGCTTCCTGGGCGCGTTGTCTGGTGTCGCTTGCGGGCATGGCTTGCACCTTGCGGCTGACCCAAAGGGCTTTTTTGTGCATCTGGTTGACTTCGGGGTATTTGGCCATGAAGCCGCGCCAGAGACCGCCTTTGAGGAAGCGGAGAATGTCGTCTCGCCCGGCGGCTTGTAGTTCGTGTTTGACCTGGGTGATGCTGGCGCTCATCTCTGCCGGCAGCGCCCACTCCGTCATCTCATCATAGGAAGCGGCCGTCATATACACCTGCCCCAGGGCGGGCTGGCGGGCGGCAAACTCGCCGGGCGGAACCGTCTCCAGCCAATCGCTGTTGGCTTCCAATGCCGCAAAAAATTCCTCCACCCAGCCGTTTGTCCAGCAGTGGCGATACGTGCCCGGCCATAAGCCAAACTTCTCCCCATCGTCCCCCATCACGGCCACTTTGGGGCGGCGGCGGTACAGATCGGGCAGGAGGTCGCTGTCAGCCACCTGGCGTAGCCAGGCGATCACGTCGGCCACGGGCGACCAGGGCACGGAATAGCGCAGATGTTTGGCGCTGGCGAACACTTTAAGCAGGTTCCCCTGCTCTTCGGTGACGTAGTAGCCAAACATTTCGTCGTCGGTGATGCCGGCATACCTTAAATGTGTATCATCC
>CAZDSN010000825.1:0-2057 GCA_964507675.1 uncultured Ardenticatenaceae bacterium
GGACGCCATTTTGTTGCACTCCCTGCCGCGCATGGACGAAATTCCCGCCGATGTAGACATCACCCGCTGGTCTCGTTACTGGCAAGAGGCCTTCAACGGCGTCGTCATGCGTATGGCGTTGATTGCATTAGTATTAGGGGCAATGGAGTAGGAGATATTACAATGCAAACAGGAATGCGCAGTCGCGATTTTATTGGCGACCTGGATTTTTCTAAAGAGGAAGTGGAAACCGTTTTGGATGTGGCCTGGGACCTGAAGCGCAAACGCGCTTTGGGCGAACCCCACGCCTATTTACGCGATAAAGTGCTGGCGATGATGTTCTTCTTCTCCAGCACGCGCACGCGCGGCTCTTTTGAAGCAGGCATGGCGCAGTTGGGCGGTCATGCCGCCTTTATCGAAAGCCGCACTACCCAGATTTCCCACGGCGACACCGAGCGGGAAATTGGCGACATTTTTGGTCGTTACTTTGATGGCATTGCCATCCGCCACGTCACCTGGGGCGTGGGCAACCGGTATTTGAACCTGGTGGCGGAAGCGTCGCGCGTGCCCGTGCTGAACATGCAGTGCGAAATTTACCATCCGCACCAATGCCTGGCGGATTTGATGACCATCATCGAAAAGAAGGGACGCGACTTGCGCGGTAAGAAGATGGTTATCTCCTGGGCGTATGCCTCTTCCTATTTGAAGCCCATCTCCGTGCCGCAGTCGTTGATTTTGCAGATGCCACGCTTTGGCCTGGATGTGGTGCTGGCCCATCCGCCGGAGTTCCAACTGATGCCGGAAATCATGGAACAGGCGCGGGAACAGGCGCGTAAGTATAAGACGGGCTTTGAGGTTATGGATGATATGGAAGCGGCGTGTCAGGATGCGGACATCATTTACGCCAAGTCCTGGGGACCGCTGTTGGCGACGCAGGACGCCGCCGAAGGCAAGCGCATCCAGGATAAGTATCAGCATTGGATCGCCGACGAAGCGAAAATGGCGTTGGGCAAGAAGGACGTGATTTATATGCACCCGCTGCCGGCAGACCGCGACATCGAGGTTACCAGCGCCGTGTTAGATGGCCCACACTCCGTTGTCTTTGATGAAGCTGAAAACCGCCTGCACGCCCAAAAAGCCGTCATGGCGCTCACCATGTAAACGACAAAACCTCAGCCAGATGGGGTCGTGTGGGGCGCGCATGCGTTCCACACGATCCGGCAAGAGAATGGATGAAAATTATCAGGATTTCATTTTGCAGATTATGCGGAGTTTTGGGGAGGCAGTTTAGGAATAGTCCCTCTGACCACTCATCACTCGCCACTCACCCCTGTTTTTTGAGGAGTATTTCATGATGAGCAAAAAGCTCGCCGTCATTGCTATAGGCGGCAATTCGTTGATTAAGGATAAAAACCACCAGACTGTACCTGACCAGTATGAGGCGGCACGCGAGACTTGTTTGCATATTGCCGGCATGATCCGCGACGGCTGGAATGTGGCGGTGGCGCATGGCAACGGGCCGCAGGTCGGATTTATTTTGCGTCGCTCCGAACTGGCTGCGCATGAGCTCCACGAAGTGCCGCTGGACGTATGCGGCGCGGATTCGCAAGGGGCTATTGGCTACGCCTTGCAGCAAAACCTGTACAACTATTTTCACCAGATGGGCATAGACAAACAGGTGGCTACCGTCGTCACCCAGGTGGAAGTCAGCCGCAGCGATCCCGCCTTCCAACATCCGTCTAAGCCAATTGGTTCTTTCATGGACGAGGCCACGGCGCAGCGGCGGCAGCAGCAGGATGGCTGGGACGTGAGCGAAGACGCCGGGCGCGGCTGGCGGCGGGTGGTGGCTTCGCCGCTGCCCATGCGTATTGTGGAACAGCAGGCGGTGCAGGCTTTGATAGATGCCGGCATCATCGTCATCACCGTCGGCGGCGGCGGCATCCCCGTCGTAACTGATGAAGCGGGCCATTTGCACGGCGCGGCCGCCGTCATTGACAAAGATCGGGCCTCCTCGCTGCTGGCTACCGTTATTGGCGCGGATCTGTTTATCATCAGCACCGCCGTGGAAAAAGTGATGC
>CAZDSN010000826.1:0-2050 GCA_964507675.1 uncultured Ardenticatenaceae bacterium
TTCAATTGACGCCATGTTCCCCATTGGGCGCGGTCAGCGGGAATTAATTATTGGCGACCGGCAAACGGGTAAAACGGCCATTGCTCTGGACACGATTGTGAACCAGAAGGGCCAGAATATGATTTGCATTTACGTGGCTATCGGGCAGCGGGTGGGGCAGTTGGCCCAGGTGGTGGCCACGTTGGAAAGCTACGGGGCTATGGAGTACACGGTGATCGTGGTGGCTGGCGCTTCCGACCCGGCGCCGCTGCAATATTTTGCGCCTTATGCGGGCTGCGCCATTGGCGAGGAGTTCATGGATGAGGGGCGGGATGCGCTGGTAATTTATGATGACCTCTCCAAGCATGCCTGGGCTTACCGTGAAATGTCCTTGATTTTGCGCCGTCCCCCAGGGCGCGAAGCGTATCCTGGCGACATTTTCTCGCTGCACAGCCGTCTGTTGGAGCGTGCCGTGCGTTTGCGCGACGAATATGTGATTGTGCCGAAGGGCAGCGAAGTCACGGCGGAAACGAAAGGCGTGGATGGAAAGCGTTATTTTGGTAACCTGGCGAAAGATAATCTGGAAAAGGCGCTCAACGCCATGGATGATTCCGACCAGTTCGAGGCGAAGAAAGTACCCGGCACGGGTGGGTCGCTGACAGCGCTGCCCATTATTGAAACGCTGTTGGGGGACGTGGCCGCTTACATTCCGACGAACGTTATTTCTATCACCGATGGGCAGTTGTTCCTGGAAACAGACTTGTTTAACGCGGGCCAGCGCCCGGCCATCAGCACGGGGTTGTCTGTATCTCGTGTGGGCAGCAGCGCGCAAACACACGCGATGAAGAAGGTGGCTGGCGGTTTGAAGGCGGACCTGGCGCAGTACAGCGAACTGGCGGCTTTCGCGCAGTTTGGTTCTGACCTGGATCCGGCGACGCAGCGGCAATTGGCGCGCGGTGAGCGGTTGCTAGAGTTGTTAAAGCAGCCGCAGTATGCGCCGTCCCCCTTGGACCATCAGGTGATGCTGATTTATGCCGGCACACGCGGCTACCTGGACCAGGTCAAGAAAGACCAGGTGCGCCGGTGGATGAATGAATTTGTGCGCTACATGGACACTGCCCACACAGAAGTTGGGGGGACCATTCGCAGCACCCGGCGCTGGACGGATGCCACGGAAGCTGCCTTAAAGCAAGCTCTGACTGACTTTAACGCCACCTGGACGGGCAAATAAGCCTTGATCCTGAAAGGAGTCCATTTTGGCTACTGAACGCGAACTCAAGAAACGTATTGCCAGTATCAAGAACATTGCGCAAGTAACGAGCGCCCTGGCAGCCGTTTCCACGTCCAAAATGCAGCGGGCGCAGAAGCAGGTGAAGGCCACACGGATCTATGCGGCCAAAGCGTTTGAGATTCTGAACAATCTGGCCGCCCAGCCAGGCGTGGGAGAATCGGGACACCCCTTACTGACTTCCCGCACGCAGATTAAGAACACGGCCATTATCTTGATCACGTCTGATCGCGGGCTGGCCGGTGCTTACAATGCCAACATTGTGGCGCGAACGGAACGGTTTATTCATGCCTTAAACACACCGGCTCGAGTGATTACAGTGGGGCGCAAAGGACGGGATTTGATGATCCGGCGCGGCTACAATGTCGTCGCCAGCTTTGAGAACATTCCTGACCCGCCGTCTACGCGGTACACCAGCCCAATTGCGCAGGTGGTGGCAGATGATTATCTTGCCGGCAAGGTTGACCAGGTGTTCATTGCCTACACCGATTTCATCAACATTGTCACGCGCGTGCCTATTGTCAAGCAACTGCTGCCACTGAAGCCGCTTGACTTTGAGGGGATGGCGGTGGCCGAATACGTGAAGAGCGTAGACCTGAGCGGCGTTTCCAACCGGGTATACAGCTATGAACCGGAACCGACGGCGCTACTGAACGTGATTGTGCCCCGCTTCACCGACCTGCAGGTTAACCAGTCGGTGTTGGAATCGTTGGCCAGCGAACACAGCGCGCGCATGATGGCTAAGCAAAACGCGACCGACAACGCCAGCGTATAGATTGACGA
>CAZDSN010000827.1:0-2046 GCA_964507675.1 uncultured Ardenticatenaceae bacterium
CGGAACAACGACAAAGTTGCCTATTTCCAGACAGACATAATCGATCCCGGCCAGATTTGGGTGCGCCGCCTGCATGAGCAGTCACTGGCGGATGGCGCGCCCTGCCAGTTAACCCAACACAATGAATGGCTGGCGGAGGTAGACCTGGGGCAGATCGAAGAAGTCTGGTTTGACGGCGGCGCTAATGAACAGCAGCCATCCCAGAAAATCCAGGGGTGGATATTGACCCCGCCTGGCTTTGACCCCGCCCGGCAGTATCCTTCCATTTTAGAAATTCATGGCGGGCCGCAAATGCAGTATGGCTACTCCTTCATGTGCGAGTTTTTCTTCCTGGCCGCGCAAGGCTACGTCGTCTACTTCTCCAATCCACGTGGCAGCCAGGGGTATGGCGACGATCATTGTGGCGCAATCTACAACAACTGGGGCACGATTGACTTCGCCGACATAATGGCCTGGGCTGACTACATGGAACAGCAGCCGTACATTGACCGTCAACGCATGGGGGTGACAGGCGGCAGCTACGGCGGTTACATGACGGGCATGATTGTGGGCCGCAGCCAGCGATTTAAGGCGGCGGCGGCGCAGCGGGTGGTGAGTAACTTTATTAGCATGTGGGGTTCCAGCGATTTTAATTGGGGTTGGACCCACGCTATGGGTAACCAGACGCCGTGGGAAAATGTCGAGAACTATTGGCGACAGTCCCCTATGCGGTATATTGGCGGCGCCAAGACGCCCACGCTCGTTCTTCATAGCCAGAATGATTTCCGCTGCAATCAGGAGCAGGGAGAACAATTGTATGTGGCTCTGCGCAAATTGGGTGTGGATAGTGAACTGGTCTTGTTCCCCGGCGAGTCCCATGGCCTGTCCCGCGGCGGGCGTACTGATCGCCGCATCGCCCGCTTGCAGCACATTGCGCGCTGGATGAATAAGTATTTGCAGCATTAGCTAAAAACGGGGTTTCTCGAAGAAACCCCGTTTTTAAGATGGCGAGGCCAGGATGACGACGAAGATTGAGCGGCTGGATGGAATAGCAGTGACAACGTCTGCCCGTTGGTTGGACGACGTGCGCTTTGACTGGATTTTTGCCGTCTTGTGCGGCTGGATTCTGGTGGGGGCGTTTACAGATGGGTGGGCGCACAGTCATGGACGCACGGACGAGACATTCTTCACGCTCTGGCACGCTTTCTTATATTCGGGGTTCGTGGCGGCGCTGGGTTTTGCCGGCATTACCTGGCGCGCCAACCGCCAGCGTGGCTATCGTGGCTGGGCGCTGCTCCCTCCTGGCTACCAACTGACGGTGATAGGATTGGCGCTGTTTGGTCTCGGCGGTCTGGGCGACATGGTGTGGCATACCCTTTTCGGCATTGAAGCCGACCTGGAAGCGATGTACAGTCCCACCCATTTGCTCCTCATGGTCAGCCTGTTGCTGGTAGTGACCGGCCCCATCCGCGCTGCCTGGCGGCGGTCGCAGCTCGTCCCTGACCCACCGCTGCCTGTGTTGTTGTCTCTGGCTTACACGCTGGCTTTGCTAACATTCCTTACCTTTTTCACCAACATCTTCACCACGCCATACCCACAGATGGCCGCCGGGTCTGGGGAAGAACTGGGGATTGGCGCAATCTTGCTGCAATCCAGTTTATTGACAGCCTTCATGCTGTTTGTACTGCGGCGCTGGCAGTTGCCCTTGGGCAGCTTCACGCTGATCTTGACGCTTGTGTTTACAGGCATGGCGGTCATCACCGATGAGTACCGGTTTATTCCGGTGATGATGTTGGGGGGAGTAGTGGCGGATGGCCTAAATGAGTATTGGCAGCCGGCCCGCTTTATCCGATCACAGACGCGCTGGTTCGCTTTTGGTGTGCCGGCATTTCTCTACGCCGCCTACTTCATCACTCTCTTTCTGACAGGCGGCGTCGCCTGGACTATCCATCTTTGGGCCGGCGGCATATTCCTGGCCGGCTTGATGGGGCTGTTCACCAGCTATCTGCTCTGGCCGCCCGCACTGCCCGAAGGTATCTAACCGAACTGTTCCATGATGGCAGTTTC
>CAZDSN010000828.1:0-2039 GCA_964507675.1 uncultured Ardenticatenaceae bacterium
CATGGGGCCGTACCTCAAGAAACAATGGGTTAGTCGGCAGTTTAAGACTACTTTTCTGTTGGCCACCGTTCTGTTTTTGTCGTCTTGTCGCCAGCCGCCCTCAGGGGAAACCACGCCGCCAACTACGCCGGCCATCCTGGCGACGGCTAGCGTGCCGGCAGCTATATCGGCCACGCCTCAACGGGTCTCGCCAGAGCCTTCCCCTTCCGCATCGCCAACGACCAGCCCTCCATCAGTAAGCTCGCCAACACCACTGCCGTTGCTTTCGTCTCCTTGCGGCGTCTCGCTGCCTGTTTTGCCCCAAACAGCCGACCCGGCCACCACCAGCCTTCATAGTAATCAGACATTAGACGGCATCCCCGAAGCTGCCCAGACTGCCGCGCGTTACATATTAGAAAATCCAGAAAATGTAGCGCTGGTGGCTTATCGCGTCGGTCAGGAGGAATCTGGCATTTACTTAAATGCCGATACGCCGATGCCGCTGGCCTCTGTGACCAAGGTCATTGATCTGGTAGCGTATGCGGAGGCTGTAAACAATGGCCTGTTAGATCCCACCGAATGGATTCCCTTAAGCGATCTGGAAAAATTCTATCTGCCGGGCACTGATTTGAACGCCCACGCCTACGCGCTGGAAGATACGGCCAACCGTGATTTGATTGCTCATGATCCGCCACAAACGCCGCTGGAAGAAGTGCCATGGATGATGACGCAGCACAGTTCCAATGCGGCTACAGATTACCTGCACCAGAGATTGGGGCAGGAAACGATTGAGGCAACAGCGCGCAAGTTAGGGCTGAACAGCCAAACAGCTCTCTGCCCGTTCATTGGACAGTTCCTGATCATGGCAAACCATCTGCGGACAGGCGATGATGAAACGGCTATTGAGGGGTATCTGGCAGATGCCGGCAGTTACAGCCTGGATGTGATGCGGCTAACGGATGCGTTCTCGTTAGACGAGGATTTTCGCCAGGCGGAAATCAGCTGGCGACGCCGCACCCGCCGTCCCTCTGTCCAAAACCAACGCCTCTTTAGCGCCACCTTAGGCGCACAGGGTACGGCTCGTGAGTACGCGAATCTGATGAGCCTGATCGCCCAAAACCAACTGGATACAAGTTACATCAATATCCTGGTGCGGCATTACCTGGAATGGCCCATGATCTTCGACGTTAACCAGGAACTGTTCTGGACAATGGGCTACAAGGGAGGCTCCCTGCCAGGAATTCTCACCGGGGTTTACTACGGCGAGCCATTGACGTACCGCACCCCTGTGGTTGTCGCCCTCTTTGTGCGCGACCTGCCAATACCCACATACCGCCAATGGCGGCAGGATTGGCCGCACGACGAATTGTCCCGCTGGCTCATGTATGATGCCAACGCCCTGCCAATACTCTCACGCTTGCTGCAAACTACAGACAGTTAACAACTAACAAAAGATACACCTGTTGCCTGTTTGCCGTTGTCTGCTGCCTGTTTTCAGTTAGAAATCTCATCCAGGGCTGCTTTTTCGCCAGGCGACAAGGTAATGGCGGCTCCTTTCATCGTCTCCTGCAGTTGTTCCAACGTGTTTGCGCCAATGATGGCGGAGGTGACAACAGGATTGGCCAGAACCCAGGCAATGGCTGTCTGGGCGATGGTGGCGTCATGCGTCTGCCCAATCTCCGCCAGTTTATCCACAATGGCAAATCCGCGATCATGCATATACCGCTTCTGGATACCATTGGCGCGATCACTGGCGGGCAGGTCACTGTCGCGACGATATTTGCCTGTCAGGAAACCGCCTCCCAGGGGGCTGTAGGGAATGACGCCAATCTGCTGATCCTGGCACAGCGGCTGCAATTCTCGCTCGAATTCGGTCCGGTGGGCCAGGTTGTAATGGGGCTGCAAGCTGTCATAACGGGCCAGATTACGCACATCGCTAATCCACAAGGATTTGGTCAGGAGCCAGGCGGGGTAGTTAGAGCAGCCTATGTAGCGGACTTTGCCGGCACGGACCAGATCATCCAAAGCGCGCAGCGTTTCCTCTAGGGGGGTGTCTGGGT
>CAZDSN010000829.1:0-2029 GCA_964507675.1 uncultured Ardenticatenaceae bacterium
CCTACGCCCTGCCCGAAGCCACCGTGCGCCAGGCAAAGGCGATGGGCTGCCAGCCCACGCCCCTGCTGCGCCTGGATCCGCTGCCAGCGCGGCGCGTCAGCCTGATCCTGTCCGGCTCGCCCTCCACCCAGGCGCGCATTGTGCACAGCTTTGAAAGCGCGCTGCAGCGCCGCCTGGTCGCGCTTGGCTCGGCTATCACTGCCGTTGACTTTGTGCCGCTGGAAGATGAAGCGGATGAGCGGCGGCTGGCGCAGACGATTCAAACCCGCCTGACGGACATGACCTGATTATTCTGGCAGGCGAAACAGCCATTATGGATCGGTACGACATTGCGCCGCGCGCGGTGTCCCGGGCGGGGGGCGTCGTGGTCTGTTTTGGCGCGCCTGTGGACCCAGGGAATTTGCTGATGCTGGCTTATCATGGATCGGTTCCTATTTTGGGCGCGCCCGGCTGCGCCCGCAGCCCCAAAGAAAACATTGTAGACCTGGCGCTGCCGCGGCTGCTGGTGGGCGACCGCCTGACGGCGGCGGATGTTGTCGCCTGGGGGCATGGGGGTCTGTTGGAGGATGTGGCAGAGAGGCCAGCGCCGCGCAAAAAAACAGAAAACAGGCAACAGACAACAGATAACTGATAACAAGCAGTGGAAAACGAGCAAATGTCTTTGATGAACAAGGTTGTTTTGATTACGGGGGCGGGAGCGGGGATTGGCCGGGCGACGGCGTTGGCTTTTGCACAGGCAGGCGCACGGCTGGCGTTGGCGGATGTGAATGAGGAGGATGGTCGGGGCACGGCGCAATTGGCGCAGAATCTGGGCAGCGAAGCGCTGTTTGTACGCGCCGACGTGACGCAGGCGGCGCAGGTGGCGCAGATGGTGCAGGCGGCGGTGGCCCATTTTGGGCGGATAGACTGTGCGTTTAACAATGCCGGCATCGAAGGTCCTCCCACACGCACCGCCGACGTGGCCGAAGCGGAGTTTGACCAGATCATGGCCGTCAACTTGAAAGGCGTCTGGTTGTGCATGAAGTATGAAATTCAGCAGATGATTGCCCAAGGCGGCGGGGTGATTGTGAATACGGCTTCGGTGGCGGGATTGGTGGGGGCGCATAGTATGCCGGCATACGCCGCCAGCAAACACGGCGTCATTGGTCTCACCAAAACCGCCGCCGTCGAATACGCCCGCAAAAACATTCGCGTTAACGCCGTTTGCCCCGCCGTTATCCGCACCGCCATGGTCAATCGCGCTCTGGAAACCATGCCCCAACTGGCTGAAGGCATGATCGCCGCCAATCCCAGCCGCCGCCTGGGCGAGCCGGAAGAAGTCGCCGCCGCCGTCCTCTGGCTCTGTTCCGACGCCGCCTCCTTTGTTAACGGCGCCGCCCTCACTATTGATGGCGGCCTGACCGCACAGTAACAGGCGGCAAGCAACAGCTAACGGTTAACAAGCAGCGATAACTACTCCCTGCTACGCTTTGGAGACTTTATGTCCTTTCAATCCATTGACGACCTCCAGGATGCGCTGCGACGGCAGCTTTATATTGCCAATCGCGGCCTGGCTACAGCCATCTTCCTGGCTCTGAAACTACAACGCCCTCTATTTTTGGAAGGGGAAGCCGGCGTGGGCAAAACGGAAATCGCCAAAGTCATCGCCAACATGCTGCAAACTGACCTGATCCGGCTGCAATGTTACGAAGGCTTAGACGTCAACCACGCCGTCTACGAATGGAACTATACGCGCCAGATGCTGCACATTCGTCTGCTGGAAGCGCGGGGGGAACGACCGCAAGAGGCAGAGCTATTTGGCAAAGAGTTCCTCTTGCAGCGTCCCCTGCTGCAAGCGATTGAACAAACCCGCCAGCAAGCGCCCGTTTTGCTGATTGACGAAATTGACCGCAGCGATGAGGAGTTTGAAGCTTTTCTACTGGAAGTGCTGTCTGACTTTCAGATCACCATCCCTGAAATTGGCACCATCAAGGCCACGACGCCGCCCGTCGTCATCCTCACCTCCAACCGCACCCGCGAGGTACACGAC
>CAZDSN010000830.1:0-2027 GCA_964507675.1 uncultured Ardenticatenaceae bacterium
ATTCCGGTAGGGGGCAACCACGTGACCAATGACATTGCCATTGGGCTGCGGGTTCCCTTTGAAGTGGCGGAACGGGTGAAACTGCAATATGGCGACTGCCGTCCGGCGCAAATTGATCCCGAATCCATCTTTACGGTGGAGCCGTTTGGCGGGGAGAAAATCCAGGTGGGGCGGCAAGACCTGGCGCACGTGATTGAGGCGCGCGTGGAGGAAATCTTCCAGTTGGTGCTGCAAGATATCCGTGAATCTGGATACGATGGGATGCTGCCTGCCGGCATGGTGCTGACCGGCGGCGCGGCGCAACTGCGGGGGATCGCCCAGGTGGCGTACCGCGTGCTGGGCGTGCCGGCGCGGGTAGCCAGTCCGCGCAATCTGGCCGGATTGGTGGACGCTTTAGGCAGCCCGGCTTATGCCACCAGCGTGGGTCTGCTGCAGTGGGCAGTGAGCGGGCAAAATAATTATCGTCCGCGGCCACGGCAGGGGGAGTGGGGGCGGCGATTGGGCACCATTTTTAAGGCGCTGCTGCCTGGGCCTTAGCCGGATGGGCGCGGATAAAAGAAGTATGTCGCCAGGCGGGCAGGATGCCCACGCTACGGGGGTAATGTGACTGTGTTCAAGAGGTCAAGTTAGCAACTTGACCTACGAGTAGTTTTGTGGAGGGTATGCTGGCGGGCAGGATGCCCGCGCTACAACGGTAATGTGACTGTGACTGTGTTTATGAGGAGATGTGGTTATGTATAACAACAAGCAAGTGAAACGTGAAGTACAGCGGATGCCCGAACTGGAGGGATCAGCCCTGATCCGGGTGGTGGGCATCGGCGGCGGCGGCAGCAATGCGATCAACCGCATGATTGCCGAAGGTATCGTGGGCGTTGATTTTATTGCCATCAACACGGACCGGCAGGCGATTATGGGCAGCAGCGCGCCGCAACGACTGGTGATTGGCGAGCGCTCCACACGGGGTTTGGGCGCAGGCGGCAACCCGGAGATTGGGCAGCGGGCAGCGGAAGAATCGCTGGAAGAGCTGCACGAACTGCTGCGGGGCTCGGATATGGTGTTTGTGACTGCCGGCATGGGCGGCGGTACGGGCACAGGAGCAGTGCCGCTGGTGGCCAAGGTGGCCCGCGAAGAAGGCGCTTTGACCATCGGCGTGGTCACCCGTCCGTTCAGCTTTGAAGGCACCAAGCGGAGCAAAGTGGCCGAGGCAGGCATCGAAGCGCTCAAGGAGCATTCGGACACGCTCATCGTCATTCCCAACGACCGGCTGCTGGAATCCGCGGACAAGCGCGTATCGCTGCTGGACTCTTTCCGCCTGGCGGATGACGTGCTGCGGCAAGGCATTCAAGGGATCAGTGAATTGATCACGGTGCCGGGCCTGATTAACCTGGACTTTGCCGACGTGCAAACGATTATGTCCATGGGCGGCGCGGCGTTGATGGCGGTGGGTCACGGCAAGGGCGATGAGCGGGCGCGGCAGGCGGCGGAACAGGCTCTGTCCAGCCGGCTGCTGGATGTGACGATTGATGGCGCGCGGGGCATTCTGTTCAACGTGACGGGCGGCCCTGACCTGAGCCTGTTTGAGATCAATCAGGCGGCGTCCATTATCCGCGAAACGGCGCATCCTGACGTCAACCTCATTTTTGGGGCAGTGATTGACCAAAATATGGGGGACGAGGTGCGGATTACGGTAATTGCCACGGGTTTTGAGCACGCGGCGCCATCGCTGCGGCACATGACGCCGGCGGCGACGGCTCGTCCACTGCCTTCCGGGCAACCGGTGCGGGAACGGGCATCAGTGCCGGCAGCAGCAGCGGCAGCGCCGCGGCGGGAAACGGAAACGCGCCGCCCGCAAGAGACTTTTCGTCCTGACGACCTGGAAATCCCCACGTTCCTGCGCCGCCGCCGTAATTAACAGGCAGTGGGTAGTGGGAAGTGATCAGAAAGTGCGGTGTGCGCCAGCCACGCACCTTCTGTGACAATCAGGGTCACTGGTTGGTGGACCGTGATGGGAACGCTGGCATCGGTTC
>CAZDSN010000831.1:0-2024 GCA_964507675.1 uncultured Ardenticatenaceae bacterium
GGCGCGTTTTAAAAACCGGATGAAGCTGACCAGCGCTGATGTCGCCGAGGTGATCCAGAAACGCCTGCTGCTCAAGAATGAGATGGGAATCCAGCAGCTTTCGGCCGTTTTTGCCCAGCAGGAGAATAACTTCAAAACGCTTTTTGATTTTGCCGATGGCGCCCAAACTTACCGCAACTATCGGGACCGGGAGCATTTTATTCACAGCTATCCCTTTATCCCTTACCAGTTCCCCCTGTTTCAGGCAGCCATTCAGAATCTTTCTTTGCACAACGCTTTTGAAGGCAAGCACAGCTCCGTTGGTGAGCGCTCCATGCTGGGTGTCTTCCAGGAAGTGGCCAAGCAGATTGCCGAGCGGCCTATTGGCGAGCTGGCCACCTTCGACTTGATGTTTGAAGGCATTCGCACCGCCCTCAAATCTAACGTGCAGAAAGCCGTCATCGTGGCGGAGAACAACCTGGATAACAAATTTGCCATCCAGGTGCTTAAAGCACTGCTGCTGGTGAAGTATGTCAAGGAGTTTAAGGCCACCTTGCGCAACCTGACGGTTCTCATGCTGCCGCACTTTGACGCCGACCTGCCTGCTTTAAAGCGAAAGCTGGAGGAATCGCTCAACCTGCTGGAGCAGCAAACCTATATTCAGCGTAACGGGGACCAATATGAATACCTGACCGATGAAGAAAAGGATGTCGAGGAGGAGATTAAGGCCACCGAAGTGGACAACACGGCCGTTGCCGACGAACTTGGTAAGCTTATCTTCGACATGGTCATCCGGGACCGCAAAATTCGCTACGATGAAAACGGCCAGGATTACCCCTTCACCCGCAAGCTAGATGACCACATTTTGGGCCGAGAGTACGAACTGACAATTCATGTCATCTCTCCGTTTCACAGCCAGTTTGACAACGAAACCATCCTGCGCGCTCAGGCGATGGGCCGGGATGAGCTGCTGGTGCTTTTGCCGCCCAACGACCGGCTGGTGCGAGATTTGCGCCTGTTTAAACAGACGGACAAATACGTGCAGCAAAACATCTCGTTGACTCAACAAGAGTCGATTAAGCGGATTCTGCAAGATAAGCTTTACCAGAACCAGGAGCGTGAAGCCGCGCTGCGGCTGATGGCTCAGGATTTGCTGAGCCAGGCCAAACTCATTGCCGCGGGCCAGGATTTGGAAATCACCAGCACCGACCCCAAAACGCGCCTCGTGCTGGGATTTCACGAACTGATTAAGCGCACCTACCCTCATCTGCTGATGCTGCGTGGCGTAGCCTACCGGCAGGAAGACATTGCCAAACATTTGCGGCCGGTGCAGACCATGCTGGCCGATGCTCCGGCTACCTACAGCGAAGCAGAGCAGGAGATGTTCAATTTCGTCAACGCCAATGATCGCAACGGACTGCGTACCTCGCTGCAAACGCTGGTGCAGAAGTTTGAGCGCAAGCCGTATGGCTGGTACCTGGCCGCGATTCAATGTATCCTGGCCAAACTGTGCGCCCGGGGCAAGATTGAGATGCGCCAGGACAGCACCTTGCTTGAAGATGCCCAGCTGGAACGCGCCATTACCAACACCCACGGCTTCAGCAATGTTCTCCTGACGCCACAAGTGGAGTATTCCGCTGGCCAGATACGCAGCCTGCGGGACTTTTTTGCCGAGTTTTTTGACCGTCCCCCCTACGCCAATGAAGCCAAGACGCTGGGGCAGGAAACGGCCGTCGCCTTCCGCGACCTCCACCAAACCTTAACCAACCTGCGTCAGCAAGCGGCCCAATACCCCTTCCTCACCGCCCTGGATGAACCGATCCAAAAAGTTGAGGCCAACAAAGGCCATCTGTATACCTACTACCTCACCGAGCTGCGCGGACAAGAAGATGATCTGCTGGCGTTGAAGGAACAGATCATTGATCCTGTCCAGCGCTTTATGAATGGCACCCAGAAAACGATTTATGATGAGATTCGGCACTTCCTGCGTAACAACAGCGCCAACTTCAGCTACGTAGGTGGCCCAGAGGCGAAGCAGCTGCACG
>CAZDSN010000832.1:0-2019 GCA_964507675.1 uncultured Ardenticatenaceae bacterium
GGATGCCGCGAAATCGCTGCTGGTATTCACGAAGAAAGATTGGTGGAATATCTCCCCCGCCGTGGGCACGTCGGTAATGGACGTAATCACCTCCCCTTGGGGTAAACTAAAGGTGATAAAATTGAAACAGAGAATGCCCACCACCAACGCCAACACAAAAGCCGCGCTCAGGGTCGGGGCCAACCAGCCGCGATTAGCCGGCTCATTTGCCGCTGCCCGCGTCCGGCCGCGCCGCCGCTTGCGCGCTGCCGTAATCGTTACCTCCTCAACCACCGCCGCTTCTTCTGTCTGACTCAGGCGGGGCAACACGTATCCTACCAACAAGAGCAACGCCAGATAGACAAAGAAGTGAATGCGCGTGGCGGCAATAGCAATACCGAAGTGGATTTCTACATAATGCGCCATCACAGCAGCCACCAGTCCGGTCAACAGCAGACGGTTAGTCTGGAATGGATTGCTGTCGCCGCCGTCGCCGCCGTGAGCGAACAGGGCATAATAGATCAGGTAAACGATCAGCCCCACAATACTGCCAAAAGGCACAGCCACCCCCAGAAAAGGTGGCCCTAACCACAAGGTAATAAAAACGCCACCCAGGACAGCGCCGCCAATCCACAGACCAATCAGCAGCCATGTATCGCGCCGGCTGCGCACCACGCCCAGCCAGCTAAAGCTGTAATAAAAGACGGACAGGTAGAGCGCCTGCCAGACCAGGAAGCCAAACAAGCCGGTGATCACCAGCGCATCGAATGTTTCGTTGTGGGAACGGTCAGGCGAGGCATTGCGGGCTTCAACGGTAGCCAGTTCTGGCGGGTAGAAGGCATTGTAAGCCACATACATGGATTCCGGCCCATAGCCGATCAGCGGGCGCAGGAAGTTGAGGGCATCGCTGGAGCCGTCAGGATAATTCAGCGGGGCATGGGGCTGGATAAGCTCCAAGACGCCTTCCCAAATGAGGACACGGACGCGGCCTGTGCCGCTTTCCGATTCCAACACCCGGCCCAGGCGGCCAATTGCCGGCAATCCCCGCCAATCCTCCAATGTTTGCATCACTGGCCCGATCAGCGGGCGCTGCGCCAGTTCCGGCCCCGGCTCATCTGCCAGGTTGAAAGCCACCAACCATCCCCCGACCAGCAGCGTCACCGTCAACCAGGCAAACCATAACCAGCGCCAACCGCGCCGCGCTGCCGCCATTACCAGAATGGTTATCACAATCACCACCAACGCCAGAACAAAAGCGACAAAAGAACCCATGGGGCCAGCCAGAGAAGCCAGGCGACCGGCAGAGGTGAAAGCCTCAAACAGCAGCGTTAGGAGCAGGAAGAGGACGGTCACGCCGCCAAGGACCAGCGCCAGCCCTCGCAGCGCATCCCGCAGCCGGAAACGGCTGCGATCGGCTGCCGCGTTGCGCAGCCCGACCAGCACAATCAACACAAAAGCAAACATACCCACGCCCAAACCCAACCACGGGCCACGGCTGCTGGACCAATAAATGGCAATAAGTTGAATGGCTAACGTAAAAATGTAAATGGCGGAGCGTATAATGTCGGCTGTGGCCAGCTCCGCTTCCTCCAAAATGTTGGTGAAGGCGTCAATAATGCGGGCCGCCGTCAGCGGCACGGCCATAATCAGATAAGCGGCAATAAAAATAGCATTGCCCATATTGCCTGCCACGCGGCGCTGCACGTTGCCTCCCCACGGCAGCGGATCCAACCCCCGCCGCTGTAACATGGCGTAAAGGGCAACAGGAATGCTGGTGATAATCACTGCCGTCACCACTCGCCGCACCTGCGGACGGGTACGGATAGTGACCGCCATCAAGGCAAAAACGACAATATAGGAAAGCGTTGTGTAGGTCCCCTGCAAACGTTGGTAGGAACCGGCCCAACTCACCTGCGGCGTGACGGAGAATAGAGTGGAGATCAGGTAGGACACCACCAGCAGCGCGGTAGGCAGTACGAACGGTATCCGCCACACAGCGTCTTGACCGCGCGCCCGCAGGCGTCCCCAAGACTGCCACCC
>CAZDSN010000833.1:0-2019 GCA_964507675.1 uncultured Ardenticatenaceae bacterium
AACCCGCCCCGTCCCGCCCCCTGCTGCTGGAAGACGACCAGACCAGCCTGCGCGATATTGCCCGCTTTTTGCTAACGCCGCCGTACAGCGGGGTATGGCTTAGCCGGGACGACCTGGGCCGCCTGGCGCGGCAGCGGCAACTGCCGCGCGGCTTTGGCGAGCGGCAGCAAATGCTGCTAAACGCGCTGCGGTCGGCGGCGCAATATGATGCCCTGACGGCATTTGTGGCCGACCTGCACGACTATTGGGGCGAGTGGCAGGCAGCTTACGCGGCATTGGCAGCGACGTGGACCCCCCTGTCGCCTTTCGTAAGTTTCTGGCAGGAGCGGTGCGCGAATGCCGGCATTCTCCTCGCCGAAATGTCCACCCGCGCCGCGCTCGAAAAAATATAAACAGCCTTTAGAGGAATCCCGCCCGTACCTGCCGCCCCAAACTCAACTCAACCACGCCAAAGCTAAAATACACCGGCTGGAGCCAGTGGGACAGGCCAATCCACCACACCTGCGCGATGATCCACAGCATTAACAACGCGCCCAAAGCCATGCCGATTTCGCCGGCATAGTGACGCCGCCGCCAGGAAAGGACGCTGCCCACCAGGCTGCCTACGCCATTTACCAGCAGCAAGTAGAGCCCGGGAATGAGGTAATCAGGAAAAGGCGCGCGTTCCAGCCACGCCAGCGGCAGCCCCAGATTCCCGCCACTGGGATCCAACACCAACCCCAGCCCGCCCACCACCGCGCCCAAACCGATAAACAGTTGCCAGGCAGCCAACCCATAGATAATCCACTTATTTTGGGGCGTCGCCCCCCTCATATCATTCATAAAAACCACCTCCAAACTCCCCCCCCTTTCTTCCCTCTTCCTTCTTCCTTCTTCTTCCCTCTCCCCTACCCCTTCATCACCCCCGCCTGATACGCCCGCAGCAGCGCCCGCAGCGCCTCTATTTGCTGCTGCATTGTCCGCCCTGCGTCCGTATCCTTCACCCGCAGCCGCGTCGTATTCGGCTGCAAAATGTGCGTCTTGGAGTGAATGTCCAGCGCCGACTCAATCGCCTTTTGCGTAGATTCAAACGGGTCATGCGCCGCCAGCAGCAGCCCATAGGAGTTAAAGATGAGCGTGTAGCCGGCTATCCCCGTTTTCTCGTGGTACGCTTTGGAGAAGCCCCCATCAATCACCAACAGCTTGCCGCCCGCCTTAATCGGACTTTCCCCCTTTTTCACTTTAACGGGCACATGCCCGTTGACAATGTGCCCGCTGTCCGCGTCCAGCCCAAAATGGGTCAGAATGCGGCGCGCCGTTTCTTCCTGGTCGCGGAACTGGTAGTAGGGATTCATACTTTCAGCGTGGGTGGCTTTGTCGGCGATAAAATACCGCTCAAACGTGGCCATCTTATCCTTGCCAAACAGCGGCGAATGGGAGCCGCTCCACAAATACCAGATAGCGTCCAGCCCGTACTCTTTCTGCTGCGGGTCCTCCGCGAAATATCCCTGCCGCGCCAGCATGTCAAAGCGATCCATGTAGGATTTAACCGTAAACTCCTGCCCTTCAATACGAAATACCCAGAAGGAGCCATCCCGATACATGGGAATGCAGCCATGGTACAGCAGATTGCCGTTGTACGTCAGATACATACCCCCCCTGGCGTAAAGGAAGCGCACGTGTTTTTGCAGCCGCTCGCTGTTGGCAAAGGAGAGTTTCAACCGCTCCATCACCATTTCTTCGCGCGGCGTCAGCGCATACGGGTTTTGCGGGTCAACGGTGGGAAAATGGGCGTCATGCAGCGGGTATTCCTGCCCTTCGAGCGTGACGACATTCCGCGCAAAGTCAATCTTGTCCAGCAGCAGCCGGCTTTCCATGCGGTAATGGGGCCGCCGCAGAATAATTTGTGCTTCCAGTTTAAGCTGGATGAGGGTGATCGCTTTGTGCATCTGAGCCATCAGGCGCAGTTCGTTGGCTGTGTACTCTGCGCCGTCTGCCCCCTGCGGGTAAAAGGCGGTGCATTCGTCCTGCCCGTACACG
>CAZDSN010000834.1:0-2018 GCA_964507675.1 uncultured Ardenticatenaceae bacterium
CAGGACGTTGCCGCTTTGAATATAGGTATCTACGTCTGTGTGTCCCATGCCGGCAAAGCACGCTTTCAGATCGACCATTTTGATGATGTTAGCGCCGCCGACGTTGATGCCACGCAGGAGCGCCAGGTAATAGGTTGTGGTCATGGGGTTCTTTTCTCGGCTCATCCCTGATCATGAGCAGCGTGATTTTAGTGGTGGTCGTGGCTATCCTTTGACGTAGGACAGCTTTTCGCAGATAAGACCGTCTTTGAGGCGGAATATGTCTACGCCGAGGACGTGCCCCGCCTTGCCAGCGGCATCCACCCAGTTGTATCGCCAGCGCATAATGCAGCGGAAACCCATGCCGAAAATTTCCTCAATTTCGATGTGCGCCTGCGGCGACTGTTGAAAGAAGGTCTGCCAGAACTGCGTTACGGCTGTTTTCCCTTCATAGACCGTGCCGTCGGGGGCGGGCGCGGTGTTTTCAAAGATGCAGTCGGGGCTCATCAGGCGCATCATGCCGGCAACATCATGACGGTTGAACGCTTCATTGAACGTCAGGACGACGCGCGTCGCCGCTTCTAATCGTGACATGCGGGCTGGACTCATAGAGATAACACCTCCTCCACCAGGCAGCCGATTGGTCGCCTGACGAACTAAAGATTCATGCGGCGCGGAGCCTTCGCATAATGGGCATAGGGTGGCAGCGCGCCAGAACGCCTCTACCAACTCCCCCGCCGTCTATCTATAGGTAGCGTCTGAACCATGATCCGACAATTGCGCGCCAAACCACCGGTGAATTGCCGTAATGAGGCGTAAATCTTGGGTCATGAAAGTGATCTGTGCCCCGTTTGGCAGCGCTGCGTATTCAATCTGTATCTGTGCCACTCCTGCCGCAAGTTCCTTTACCCCGGGCATATCAACTCCGTGTAGGGAAGTTGGATCGGAAAAGTCTCCGGCGTTAAACATCATAGTTTCGTGTTGGATATGTTGCTGGATGAGGGTGATCTGCGCGCTATCACTGGGGTCATCGGCAATTACCTGCTGGATACCACCGCTTTCCGTCATCTCAAAAATATGCGTAGTTTGGTCCAAATCAAAGGGCATCACGTGAGAACCCATGTCATGAACTGTAGTCTGGCTGTTGGCTTGTGGCACGGTTAGCCAGCCCGCCCAAAAGAGTACCCCAAGGGTTCCAAGGATAGCGAGTAGCGCGCTGCTGCCGGCAATCAGCCAAGAACCCTGTTTGAAATTAGTTGTACGTGTATTATCGCTCATTTAGTATCCATCGTTCCGGGACATCCCAACGAGTTCTATGGTTGCAGTTCGCCAAAATACAACCAGCTCTGCAAATCCGGTGGTTGGATTCCCAATTGGGTCATAATCGCCATGATCTGGGCGCGATGTTCGGTGGCGTGGTTAATCACCTGGGTGAGAATGATGGCCTTGGGCACTTCACGCGGTGTGCCGTCCCAGTTAATTTGTACCGTGTCGCCAGCTTGCACCCTGGGGGCCCACTCAATCAAGCCAAAGCCAGTCTTACGCGCCGATTCCACCATTTCCGCTATCGTCAAAGGCGGCGCACCTTCTGGATGGCGGCGCGGTTGACCAGTGCTGATGCGCGAAAAGTATGATTGTTCGGCAGCAACGATGTGCTGCAATGTGTCACGGATGGAGCCAAAGGCGCCCAAAATAGTGGCATCCAGTTGCTCGCTGGTCAACTCAGCGCATTGTTCCAGTAGACGCAGATTTGCCCATAGGTTGTGGCTAAAGAGAGTCGTGAGTGTATCGGGGGGTTCCATATATCTCCTTGTTTTCGCTCAGTCCAGGTTCCTACACATTATACCCGCAGCCAGCATGGATGGAAGTGCTGCAAGCTGCGGTTTAGTGACCATCTGAGAATAACTTTCCGTTTTTCACAGAACCAGGTCACTTGTCAGCCTATCCACAAATGCTGCCCAGGCCCACAAGAACAGGAACTAATGGCTCTTTCGGATCTCAGGGGGCAACGAACCTGTCATGCTGAACGAAGTGAAGCA
>CAZDSN010000835.1:0-2018 GCA_964507675.1 uncultured Ardenticatenaceae bacterium
CTGGAAGAGATGATGCCCATCATCTACACCCCCACTGTGGGCAAGGCGTGCCAGGAATATGGTCACATCTTCCGCCGCCCGCGCGGGCTGTACATTTCGGCTAACGATCGCGGGCGCGTGGCGGAACTGCTGGCCAACTGGCCCTTCGATGACGTGCGCGTGATTGTGGTCACCGATGGCGAGCGCATCCTGGGACTGGGCGACCAGGGAGCCAATGGTATGGGCATTCCCGTGGGCAAGTTGTCGTTGTATACGGCGTGCGCGGGCATTAACCCGGCTACCACGCTGCCTATTACGATTGATGTGGGCACAAACAACGAAAAGCTGCTGGCGGACCCCCTGTACATTGGTTTGCCGCAGCGCCGTTTGCGCGGCGAAGCGTATGACGCCCTCATTGACGAGTTTGTGGGCGCGGTACAGGATCGCTTCCCGCAGGCGCTGATCCAGTTTGAAGATTTCGCCAACACCAACGCCTTCCGCCTGCTGCAAAAATACCGCCACCAGGTTTGCACTTTTAATGACGACATCCAGGGCACAGCCGCGGTCACGCTGGCGGGACTCCTGTCGGCGCTGCGGCTGACTGGCGGCAGCCTGGCTGAGCAGAAGATTCTGTTCCTGGGCGCCGGCGAAGCGGGCATTGGCATTGCCGATTTGATTGTGTCGGCGCTGGTGGAGATGGGCGTGCCGGCAGACGCGGCGCGCGCCCAATGTTGGTTTGTGGACTCACGCGGTCTGGTGGTCAAGAGCCGCAGCGACCTGGCGCATCACAAACTGCCCTACGCCCACGACCATCCATCGCTGCCTGACCTGTTAGCCGCCGTGGAAACCTTGCGCCCCACTGCCCTGGTTGGTGTTTCGGGGCAGCCGGGCACTTTCCCCCAACCCATCGTGGCCGCCATGGCTGCCATCAACGAACGCCCCATCATCTTTGCTCTCTCTAACCCCACCGCCAACTCCGAATGCACCGCCGCGCAGGCGTACACCTGGAGCCAGGGGCGGGCCATCTTTGCCAGCGGCAGCCCGTTCCCCACCTTCAGCCTGGATGGGCAAACCTTCGTTCCTGGCCAGGGCAACAACTCCTATATCTTCCCTGGCGTGGGCCTGGGCGTCGTCGCCACCGCCGCGCGGCGGGTCACCAACGAAATGTTCCACGCCGCGGCGCAGACGCTGGCCAGCCTGGTCACCGAGTCTGATCTGGCTAAAGGGCGCGTTTACCCTTCTTTGAAGCGCATCCGCGAGGTTTCGCAGGCGATTGCGGTGGCGGTGGCGGAGGTGGCTTACGCGCAAAACCTGGCGGCAGCTCCCCGCCCGGCGGACCTGCCCGCTGCTGTTAAAGGCATGATGTATGAGCCTGTTTACAGGCATTACGCTTAAACGATACTCCTCTCAATGCTGAGGGGTGAATGCCGGCAGTCAAGGGAATTGAGTGCCGGCATTTTTCATTCGGTACCACGACGGGCAAATTTTGGCGCATACGCGGCAAAAATTTCCCATAAAAATGGGTGTCCGCCCCGCCGTAGGCGGGGCGGACACCCCCCGCGATTAAGGTCCGTGTCTTTCTGTGCTATTAGCCAGCCATTTTTACGGTTCTGCAACAGGCTGCTAGACAGAGGTTAACATATATGTTAATATCCGGTTATGAAATGGGAGGTCGTTTACTACGATAAGAATGTGCAGGAATTGATCAATGATTGGTGAGGTGAATATGAAATCGCACGAAGATATATTAGCGGAATGGAAGCAAGACCCGGCTGTCATGCAGGCGTATGATGAATTGGAAGCGGAGTTCTTGTTGTTTGACGAGTTACTACGGGCCAGAAAAGAAGCAGGGCTTACGCAAGCTGACGTTGCCAGCCGTATGGGAACACAAACGTCTGCTGTCGCCAGATTGGAGGCCGCCGGAGGCAGCAAGAAACATTCGCCCTCTGTGGTCACATTACGCAAATACGCTGAGGCTGTTGGCTGCCGTTTAGAAATTCGGCTAGTGCGCCATTCCCCTCAAAAACGCCAGCGAACGG
>CAZDSN010000836.1:0-2017 GCA_964507675.1 uncultured Ardenticatenaceae bacterium
GGTACCAGACCAAACGCCCCCAGGTGGTAGGTGTCCCCGCCGCGATACGCCGCCGACGATAACACTATAGCCTTGTTCCGAGCAAGATGTCCAGGTCTCAGGCTTGTAAGGTGGTTCGGAAGAACAACGCCGCCCCAGATTAACGGCATTTTATCATTCTGACCCAGCCTACTAATTTCGCACTAAAGATTACCGCAGTTTCTTACAAATGCCTTCTAAACAATAGCTTTCAAAGTCAAGGAAGCCCCGCCATTCCTGAATGTCCTCATCGTCTAATACCAACCAGGCCGGCTCAAAGAAATCTATGTCAAAATCAGTGATGAGTGGATGGAATTCTGGTTCTTCCACTGGCTCCAAAAGATCACCCCACTGTAGACGTACACCACGTAGAGCGTAAAACAGCGTAACTTGGTAGGCACGGCAATCGGGTATATTGGGGCAAGGCCGAACATGCGCCATGATATGGGTGGGTTGACCAATTCTATCAAAAACATCTTGCAATGTGACAAAGCCCTTTGTGTAGCTCATGTAATCCACAATTCCATTGTCGTCACCCCGGGCATCAAAGTTTATAGCTCCTTTGGCGGCCTGAGCATTTTCACCAGTATCTGCAGTCCAGTAAATGGTCCCAGAATCAAGAGTGTCCGAAGAAATAGACGTTACTATTTCTACAGAACTGATTTCTGGTAGATCATTCAAAATGCCAATGGCTTCGGTGACCGTGGTTTGACCAAACTGAATGCCGTGCCAGCAAGGTAGCGGGCAGGAATCATCTTCCAACCAGGCATCCACGAACTCAGCTGTCGCCGGGGCCATAGTTGGGATTGGTGTAACCAATCCCCATGACTCATTGAATGTCACATTGCAGCCCATAACCAATACGTAGAGTAGTGAAAAGCACAGAGCAACTTTCTTGATAGGGAAAGAGTTTAATTGCGTCATAGTTACTTCAAACTGAATGGTGTTGCCAACATTTGTATAGTCGTGGTTACTGTCGGAAGGATCACAATCTCGGCATATCCGCATAGTCAGTCCACCCGATTGTCCCAGTCCCAAAGCGAGCGTTGGTAACAGAGTCAATACCGCCAAGCGCTGTGTGAACGGCATCAAGAGCAGTGACAGCTTCTGTGAGATTGGCAGACGCCCAGTTGCCACTGCTCGTATTTTCGAAGTGAACACCCTGGCCCAACCAAAACAGCAATCGCTGCAGTTGTTGTGTTGTCCACTGTCCCAGGAAGCCAAACCCATTACCCAGTTTGTTTACCGCCTGATGATAAAGTTCCCAACAAGCATAATCATTATCAAAGGCGTCTCCAGAAGAAGGGTTTTCAGCGCAATGCCCTGTTGGATCGGTAAAGCGAATGGGGTTGTTGTGGGAATAGGTGTACCGGTTGAACTGTTGCGGATTGGTGGGATCGGGGACGAGGGTATCGGCGGAGAGGAAGCGGGCAACGCCAGGCAAATAGAAACGGGCGTTCATGTAGATGAGACCCAGGTCGTTGCGGCTCAGGTTGTCGTGGACATGCCCCGTGTACCAGCGGCTGGTTTCAGCGGCGGTGGGTTCGGTGCGCCAGTCGCCAAAGAGCCTGCCCTGAGCCTGCCGAAGGGGGTAGTAGCGGGCGGCACTGTTGGGGATGGGGCTGCCGTTGTCATTTGCCAGGATACTTGTGCTACCTAAATGGTCGGCAAAGACATAGACGAGTTCGTCTGGCGCGGATGTGTCGGTGACATGGATGGCGATGGTCATGCCGGCCAGGGTGAGGGTGGCGCGCTGGCGGGTGTAGGTAACGGTGGCGGTGTCTTCTAGCACCGGTACGGTGTTCACGCCTGCCGCTTGCGGCGGGCGCATAGGTAGAGACGCAGCACGCTGCGTCTCTACGGGCAGCAGGCGCAGCGGGACGTTGGCGTACAGGCGGGGTTCTGTGCGGGCTGCGCCATTACCCTGGCTGCCCGGCACAACGACCGCCGCCGTCTGCCGCGCGCCCGCGCTCCAGAAGGGCCAGATGTGCAGGAAGTG
>CAZDSN010000837.1:0-2015 GCA_964507675.1 uncultured Ardenticatenaceae bacterium
GCGTGTACGGGCCAAGACCCGCATACACGTCCGCGCCGGTGACCGTCGTCTGGCTCACATCACTGGAAGCAGAAGCAATGCCCAGATGGCTTTGCATGAAGGTCGTCACGCCGCGGTCATAGACGTAGTCCTGGCTGCTGATGAACAGACAGCCGCCAGTGTCCAGGTAGGTAGCCAGAGCAGATTCGCCCGCCGCGCCGGGCCCGGCAAAGCCGCCAAACTCATCGCCCGTGAACCAGATCACCACCTCATATTGCTGCAAGATGGCAGCGTCGGGTTCATTGTCGGAGTTGCTGGTGTCCCAGACGTCGTAGGGTAATTCCAAACTATCTAACACATCCGTGTAGTTTGCTCGCACATCAGGGGCGTTGTCATCGTCATCCACTATTGCAATGGCCGGAACAGCTCGGGTGCGAAAACCCCAGATCGGAGCATAACCGCCCCCGCCACACGGATTCAATGGAAGCACCGACCAGATATAGTTGGTCAGCGGAACCAGGGGCATGGCAAAGGTGTAGGCGGTTTCATCTGTCAAGTCGAACTCCCAGGCGCCGGTAGTCAGGTTCTTAAGAACAATAAGGTAAAGGTGGCCTTGGGCAGCCGGGTTCCAGGAGAAGGTCGGCTTCAGCGGAACGCGCAATGCATGATTAGCCGGGGCTAACAGGGCAACCGCACCTGCAGGGGCCGTAAAGACGTTTATTATCACTGAAGCGCTCTTGGGATTTGCACCTGGGGCCAGACCGTTAATAGTCACCGTGAAAGTGCCGGCAACATTACCGCTGCCCAGGGTCATAGTAGAATTGCCAGGAACCGGTACAGGATTTACATTGAAGTTAACCGCGCCGGGCGCACCAGCGGTGCTCAAGGTCACGTTGCCTACAAAGCCGTTGATCCGACCTACAGCTATGTCGAAGGCGCGAGCTTCAGGAGCACAAGTAGCTCTTTCGGGGGGGGAGGCGCTCAAACTGAAACCAGGTGGCAGTTGCATAGCTACAGCGAAGCAGTTCAGAAGGCCATAACCATATGCGAAGTCAGGGCCAGGTTCTCCCAGGTCAACTGCGTAGTTGCGCATCAGGTCTTCGGCCTCGTCCAGGCTAAGGTCCGGGTCAATGGATTGCAGCAGGGCGAAACAGCCGGCCACATGCGGGCTGGCCATGGAGGTGCCATCGAAGTTGGCGTAGCCGCCGCCGTTGATGGCGGAGCGCACGTTCACGCCAGGGGCGCTGATGTCGGGCTTGATTTCACTGGTCAGCGTGGAGGGCCCACGGCTGCTGAAGCTGGCGATGACGTCGGCGATGTCCGTGGCGCCCACGCCGAAGCTTTCCGCATAGTCGCCAGGCGAGCCAACCGTGCCCGCGCCAGGCCCGGAGTTACCCGCTGAGAAAGCAGGGAAGACGTCCGCCGCGCGCAGGTTCTGCACGGAGGTCAGGTAGGTGGTGTTGCCGCCAGAGCTGCCCCAGGAGTTGTTGACCACGTCAGGACGCATGTCGGGGTCGCAAGACGCGTCGCCGGGCTCGATGTTCAGCGGGCAGGGAGCGATGATCCACTCGAATGATTTCAGCAGAGCGTTGGTGGAGCAGGAGCTAGACTCACAACCTTTGGAGGCAATCCACCTGGCGCCAGGAGCCACGCCAATCTGGTTGGCGCCGCCATCGTCGCCGACCATGGTGCCCATGGTGTGCGTGCCATGATTGTTGTTGTCGCAAGGGACTACGCTGGGGTTGCCGCAAACTTTAGACGGGTCATACCAGTTGTAGTCGTGGTCGAAGCTGCCGCCGCCCAGGTTGCCGCGGTACTGGTTAACCAGAGCGGGATGGTCGTAATCCACGCCCGTGTCAATGTTGGCGACAACGACGCCTTCGCCCGTGGCGCCGAGTTCAGACCAGATTTGCGGCGCATTGATGCGCTCCACGCCCCATTCGATGGCTTCGGTATCGCTCACCTGGGGTTCTTCAATAGTGAAGGTGGGGGCGATTTCCATGCGCGCCACGTCCGGGTGCTGCGCCAACAGGTCA
>CAZDSN010000838.1:0-2012 GCA_964507675.1 uncultured Ardenticatenaceae bacterium
ATCCGCAAATCCCGCTTTTGAACGCCTATGGGCCTACGGAATGCTCGGACGACGTCACCCACTATCCCATCTACCAGCCGCCGCCCGCTCAGGTTATCCACATGCCGATTGGGCGACCCATTATAAACATGCGCGCTTACGTGGTAGACCAACACCTGGTGCCTGTGCCCCAGGGTGTGCGCGGCGAGTTGGGCATTGCCGGCATTGGCGTAGGTCGCGGTTACCTGCATGACCCGGAACGTACCGCTGCCGCTTTTGTGCAGGACCCCTTTACGCCTACGCCTGGGGCGCGCCTTTACAAAACTGGCGACCTGGTGCGTTATTTACCTGACGGTTTGCTAGAGTTCATTGGACGCATTGACCATCAGGTAAAGGTACGCGGTTTTCGTATTGAGTTGGGCGAAATTGAAACCACATTGCGCCAGCATGAACAGGTGCAGGAAGCCGTCGTGCTGGCCCGCCCTGACGCCTACGGCGACAAGAAACTCGTAGCCTACGTTTTGCCCGATTTGACCAGTCAGGATAGCCGGCTGGTGCAAGAACAGGTCTCTAACTGGCGCAACGTATGGGATGAAGTGTACGATCCCCTGCGGCTGCAAACGCTTTCCCCCTTCGAGGCCAGCGGTTGGAACAGCAGCTACACCCACCAGCCCATTCCCCACCACGAAATGGAAGAATGGCTCGCGCAAACAGTTTCTCGCATTCGCTCCCTGCTATTGCCGCAGTCGCGCGTGCTGGAGTTAGGCTGCGGCAGCGGTATGCTGCTTTTCCAGATTGCTCCTCAGGTGACGCAATACTACGGTACTGATTTTGTGCGCGAGCCGTTGGATGACATCCGGCGTCGCCTGGCAGCGCAGCCCATACCGGGCGTAACCGTGGAGCAGCGGGAAGCAGGCGATTTGCACGGATTGCCGCCGCAGCATTTCGACTTGGTAATTCTCAACTCGGTGGTGCAATATTTCCCGTCTATTGACTATTTGCGCCACGTCTTAACGGAAGCCGCCCGCCTGCTGCAGCCTGGCGGCGCTATCTTTGTGGGGGATGTGCGCAACCTGGCGCTGCTAGAAACTCTCCACCTGTCCGTAGCCTTGTTTGAAGCGCATTCAGAAACCACAAAGGCGCAAATTGAGCAGAGAGTACAGACCAGCCAGGCGCAAGAAAACGAACTGCTGGTTGATCCTGCCTTTTTCACTGTTTTGCCAGGTGTTGCCGCTGCCGAGATTCACCTTAAACAAGGCGCGGCGGACAACGAGCTGACCCGGTTCCGCTATGACGTCATCTTGCGTGTGGGCGCGGATCTGGCTGAAACAACAGCGGCAGCGCCCCCGCCGCTGCCTGACCTGGAACTGGATTGGCAGGCTCAATCGCTGACTCTGGGCGGTCTGGAACATCTGCTAGGTACGCAGCAGCCCGGCAGTGTTTTAATCAGTCGCGTGCCCAACGCCCGCCTGCACGCCGAAAGACTCGCCTGGGAATGGTTAAAACAGGCGGAACCTGACGAACCACTGTCCGCTTTTCAAACGCGGCTGGCTGCCGCTGCGCTCACAGACGTTTCCCCAGAAGCATTTTGGCGTTTGTGCGAGCGACTACCTTATACGGCGTTGGTTACCTGGAATGGCGGCTCCGACGCCCGGGACACCCGCGCCGCTGGCTCATATCAGGCGCTGCTAACCAGGACAGGCGTTCGCTGCCACATTCCCTTTATCCGGCAGCCAGCGCGCCCCTGGCGTCAATATGCCAACAACCCTACCCGCACCGCGGCAGTACAGGCTTTGACGCCAGCGCTGCGCGCTTTTCTTAAAGATAAACTGCCCGAGTATATGATGCCGGCAGCGTTTGTCATGCTAGATGTGCTGCCGTTGACGCCCAACGGCAAAATCAACCGGCGCGCATTGCCCGATCCCGAAGCCCATGAGGAAGACCTGCCCGCTTCCTATGTGCCGCCGCGCAACATGACTGAACTCCAGCTTGTGCAAATCTGGGAAAACGTCCTTGCTGGACGTCGCCTGGGC
>CAZDSN010000839.1:0-2005 GCA_964507675.1 uncultured Ardenticatenaceae bacterium
AATGTCTGCCTGGTTAAAGGCCAGGGGCTGACCGGCAGCCAGTTGGATTTGTTCGCGCACCAGATCTACACCGGTGATCATTTCGGTCAATATGTGTTCCCGCTGCAGGCGGGGCTTGATTTCGGCGAAATATTGTTGGCCGCTGCTATCTATGAGGAATTCGACTGTATTGGCATTTTGCAGCCCAAACAGCCGCGCTAACTCTAAGGCCGTTTGCTGCATCTGCGCCCGCTGCGCCGGCGTCAGGCTGGGGGCGGGCGCTTCTTCAACCACCTTCTGGTTGCTGTAAATGAGCGACCCTTCTCGCTCTCCCAGGTGCACCAGGTTGCCCTGGCTGTCCCCCAGGATTTGCACGCCAATCTGGTGCGCGGCCATAATCGCCTTTTCCAGATACAGGCGCTCGTGACCATAATAGGTTTGGGCTTCGGCGCGGGCGCGGCGGACGGTCTGAGCCAGGTTTTCGCGCTGGCGCACCAGGCGGGAACCCCGCCCACGCCCACCGCGACAGGATTTGATAACCAGGGGATAACCCATTTGCTCGGCTGCGGCCTGAAGTTCGTCAAACTCATCTGGGCCGAAGGATCGTCTGGAGTCGGTGACGGTGTGGAAACCGGCGGCGCGGGCTGTTTCCAGGGCGTCAATTTTATTACGCACGCGGGCAATGACGTCTGGCGGGGGGCCAATGTAGGCGATGCCGGCATCGGCGCACGCCTGCGCAAAATCCGGTTTTTCCGCCAGGAAGCCATAGCCTGGATGGATGGCATCTACCTCTTTGGCTTTGGCCGCCGCCAGCACGGCGGCGTCATCAGCGAAACCTTGTGGCGAATTCAACAACACACATTGGTCCGCCAATCGCACATGCAGCGAACTGCTGTCTGCTGCCTCATAGAGGACTATGGCCTCAATGCCCATTTCGCGGCAAGTGCGCACCACCCGCACCCCAATTTCGCCCCGATTTGCAATCAATATTTTCTTGAACATACTACTATCCTTCGCCTCTTGCTGAAATCACTTAGCCCTCATCGAAGTAGTCTGAATCTATCCGCTTTATTTCATATGCTGCTACTGGCGTGACGCCAAGCCCAAAGTCAATCATGAACTCTGCTAACTGCTGCCCATCAATTAGCACGATTTTGGGATCAATTCTGGAAACGTAGTTCATTGCATCAGTGGAGAAAGTCCCTGTTGTGATAAACACGCCCTTTTTTGCGCGCTTCCCATGTAAAGCTCCCACAAATCCTTGAACCTCTGGGCGTCCAACAGTCCGTCCCCATTTTTTGGCCTGAATGTAGATGACATCTAATCCAAGGCGGTCCTCATTAATGATGCCATCAACCCCTTCATCACCACTATGCCCAATAGCTCGGCCAGCTTCTTTGCGCGACCCGCCATATCCCATCGCAACTAACAGCTCTACCACTAAACGCTCAAAGAACTGAGGAGAACAGCTTTTGATATGGTTCAGGAGATCCGACGCTAACTCGTTTCGGATTCTTTGATAGGCGTTTTCCAGCCTCTCTTCTGGTGTTTCAAAATCGCCATCGTGGTGGTTGTCCCCCTTCTCGCTCTGCTTGTCTTTTTCTTTCTTTGAGGCAGCGCGAGATTCAATAAATTCGGGAAACGTCTGCAAGAGTTTGATATTGATGAGTTTGGGCTTGTTTGCAAGAATTTGTAGACCCTTTTCAGAGATGCGAAAATACCCTCTACGCGGTGAAAGTAACAGACCAGCTTGTTGTAAATAAACTTTTGCCCAAGACACTCGATTATAGAAGATGGGTTGCCGACCGCTTGGAAGCAACTCGGACTTCTCATCTTCTGAGAGTTTAAATTCAAGTGCCAATTGTTCTACCGCTGTTCGAATAGTGTGTTCATCACCATCAGAGGCAAGTTGAAGAAGCGGCAGCATCAAAGTTTGAAAATCGGGGATGGGCATGAACAGGCTCCTACATTGGCGAGATGCCGTGTTTTCTGGGTACGTGCCGGTCTCGTTTGGAGAGCGTCAGTT
>CAZDSN010000840.1:0-1997 GCA_964507675.1 uncultured Ardenticatenaceae bacterium
GCATGTGGCGACTTGACTTGCCTTCATTTCTGTTAGGGATAGGGCTGGGCCTGCTATCTGGCGCGGCCTTCTTTTTCTGGCTGTGGCCCCGATTGGAGCGGAAGGGGGCGCAGTTATGGGCGCGGTGGCGGCGTACCTATGAATGGGTACAGTCGAGCGAGGAGGGGCGGTACCGTGCCGAGTTAGCCCAACGATTGGCAAAACATCATGGACTGGCGCGGGCTGGGGATCTGGCGCAACTATTTGTGCCGCCCAGGCTGTCTGTCCCGGCATTAGAAGCGGAGCCAGACACTGCTCCTGAGTCAGGGCCGCGCCAGCTTTACTGGCTGTGGCCTGAACTGGCGGGGCGTTCGGCGACGCCGCTGCCGTCTGTTTTATTATTGTCACAGTTATGGCAGGATGGGCGACGGGTCTTGGTGTCGGCGCCCGCCGGTGCCGGCAAAAGCACGCTGCTGGCCTACACGGGTTATGTTTGCGCCAAAGGAGAAGCTACCGAACTTTCCCCTTATTTTCCCGTCTGGCTGCACGCCGCCGATATCGCCCATCACGGCTGGCCGGAGGGGGCGGCGGGACTGCTGACCGCGCTGTCCCCTGGTTCGGGACGGATGGCAAACATTCTGGGTGATATTTTGGTGCAAAAACTGGCCGCCGGACAGGTGCTGCTGCTGCTGGACGGGGCTGACGAGATGCCGGCCTCTCAATACCCCCGGCTGGCGGATTGGCTGCAAGCGCTGCTGCGCCAGTTCCCCGACACGCGAGTGCTGGCCGCTGCCCCCATGCAGGGATATGCGCCCATGCTGCTGCCAGGCTTTGTCCTCAGCGGTCTGATGCCCTGGCGCAGCGGCCAGGCGCACCTGTTGAGCCAGCATTGGGCGGCGGTTAGCGACCAGCCGGAGCCATCGCTGCTCCATTTTTGGTCGCCGGGCCAGATGGCCTGGCAAACGGTCTTGAGATTGCCAAAGGCTGTGAATCACAGCACGGAAACGGAGGAACCCTCTGGGCGCTGGATAGACCGCCTGGAAGCGGCCTTGCAGCAGCGGCTGCCAACAGCAACCAGAGACCCGGCGTGGCTGGCTCCCGCCGCGCGCGAGTTGTGGCAGGAGATGGCCTGGCAATGCCTGTCTCAGCCGCATGGCGCGCTGCCCCTGGAGGACGTCCTGTCCCTGATGGAAACGGTGTGCGCTCGCTATCAGGTGAGCGAGCGCGGCGCTGCCCGGCGGCTGTTAGAGAGCAGCGAAAAGAGCGGCTTGTTTGCCGGCATCGAAGGCAAGTTGTGGCGGGTGCTGTCACCGGTATGGCGCGATTTTTTGGCTGCGGCTCACTTGGCGCAGACACAGCCGCCATCACGCATACAGTCGCATGTTCACGACCCGCATTGGGCTGGGGTGCTGCAGTTTTACGTGGCGCGCATGGGGACTGGCGCGTTGATCGATCAACTACTGCAAGACAATGAAACAGACCCGCTGCAAGATGGATTGTTTCAGGCAGCAGCCTGGCTGCCAGAGGTAATAGAGCCAGGGGAGTGGCGGCGCCAGATTTTGCTGCGGTTAGGCCGTCTGATTGTGCAGCCCAAAGTGCCGGCGGCTTTGCGCCAGCGGGCAGTGCTGGCCCTGGCCCAAACGGAGGAGACAGGGGTGGTGACCTTGCTGCGCCAACTGCTGCAGCGTCCTGATCTGCTGGTGCGCCAGGCGGCGGTAGCCGCACTACCTATTCTGGGGCCGGGAGCCGCTCTTGACCTGCTATCGCAGTCCCTGGCGGACGAGAACGTGGAAGTGCGTCAGGGAGTGGTGGCGGCGCTGGGCTGGCTGCATCATCCGGCGGCGGACAAACTGGTGCTGCGCATCTTGTCGGGCGAGGACGAGCAGTTGTTTGCGGTGGCAGCAGAAGCCATTGGGCTGAACGGTGGTAGAGGAACGGCGGTGCTCAAGGAGGCAGCCGTGGATGATGACCCGCACGTGCGGCGCGCAGCTGTCTTTGGCCTGGCGCTGGTGGAAGAA
>CAZDSN010000841.1:0-1994 GCA_964507675.1 uncultured Ardenticatenaceae bacterium
AAACCAAACGACCAAAACGTGGCTGCATTTCTGGACACCATCGCCGGTGACCAGAAGCGGCAAGATTGTTATACGATCCTGGCCCTGATGCAAGAAGCAACCCAGGCAGAACCCAAAATGTGGGGGGATGCCATCGTAGGGTTTGGCAACTACCATTATAAGTACGCCAGCGGCCGCGAAGGAGATTGGTTCCTGACCGGCTTCTCGCCGCGCAAACAAAACCTGACCCTGTATATCATGGCCGGGTTTGACCAATACGACCCGCTAATGGCAAAGCTGGGCAAACATACCACCGGTAAAGCCTGTTTGTACATCAAGCGGTTGTCAGACATTGACCTGGATACGCTGCGCGAACTGGTCAAACTGTCCGTCGCCCATATGGCCGGCGCTGCTGCCTGAGATCAGCCATCCACCATACGCTCATGTCCAATAAATCCATGTTTGAAACGCAGTTTGCCTACCACTGGCACACAACCCAACGGCTGATAACGGGCGCATCCCGCCTGATCGACGCTGACTACCGGCGTCATCCAGGCTACGGTCACGGCTCGATCCACGACCTGCTTTTTCACATACTGCGCACCGACAATAGCTGGCGGCGGGCGCTGGAGACCGGCCAGCAGCTCCCCCCACTACAGCCATCCGATTTTCCCGACCTGACGGCGCTGCAGGCGGGTTTTGCCACAGAGCAACCCGCCTGGGACGCCCTGCTGCAATCGTGGGATGATGCCGGCATTGCTCAAACGATTACCCTGACCACCCGCCACGGCGACGCCTTCCCCATTGCCCGCTGGCGCGTGCTGCAGCACGTCATCTTGCATGGCATGCAGCACCACAGTGAATTAGCCCGGCTTCTAACCGGGCACGACCAGTCGCCGGGCGATCTGGATTTCATTTTCTTTGAGTAACCGCATGGCCTTAAGCGACGCCTCCCGCCGGCCAGATCTATTGGCGGGGCTGCGTTATCTGATCCTGGATATGGACGGCGTTTTGTGGCGCGGGGACACGCCTGTTCCCGGGCTGGCAGATTTTTTCACCCTGATGAACCAACTGGAAATGGGCGTCATGCTGGCCACCAATAACGCCACCAAAACGGTGGCAGATTACGTGGCGCGGCTGGCTGGGTTTGGCGTGCCTGTTTCCGCGGCGCACATCATCACTTCGGCTACAGCCACCGCCTCTTATTTACAAACGCGCTACGCGCCCGCCACACCCTTGTACGTGGTCGGCGAACCCGGCCTGCGCCAGATTTTGCGCGACCACGGCTTCACGATTGCCAACCAGGACAACGGCAGCGCGTTGGCGGATGAGATGACCACCGCGCCGGCTGCCGTTGTCGCCGGGCTGGACCGCAGCCTCACTTACCAACGACTGGCGGCGGCCGCCCTGCATATCCGCCGCGGGGCGGCGTTCTTTGGCACCAACCCTGACGTGTCGCTGCCGCATGAATTGGGCGAACTGCCAGGCGCAGGCGCGATTTTGGCGGCGCTGCAAGCGACGACAGGGGTAGAGCCAACGATTATTGGCAAACCTGGCCCCATCATGTTTCAAGAGGCGCTGCGCCGCCTGGGGGCCGCGCCATCGGCAGCGGCTATGGTAGGCGACCGGTTAGAGACGGACGTGGTGGGGGGAAAGAATGCCGGCATCTCCACCATCCTCCTCCTCAGCGGCGTCACCCAACCTGCTGACCTGCGCCACAGCCCCATCCAACCTGACTTTGTCTTTGACGACATCAACGCCCTGGCCCAGGCCCTGATCGCCGCCAGGCAGCAGCCCATCTATGAGCGATAAGCTTATTTCCCTGCCCGCAACGCCCGCCGTCCCGGCCAGAATCAATCTGTACGATCTGAACCTGCCGCAGTTGATCGCCTATCTGGGCGAATGGGGGCAGCCTAAATTTCGGGCGCAGCAAATCTGGGAATGGATTTACCAGCAATTTGCCGCCGATTTTGCCGGCATGACCAACCTCCCCCACGATCTGCGCCAGAAACTGG
>CAZDSN010000842.1:0-1991 GCA_964507675.1 uncultured Ardenticatenaceae bacterium
CCTACCACGTAAAACAGACCGCCCAGCAGCACCGTGACAATCAGGGCCACAATCTGGTTATCGGTACGGGAGGAGACAAACAGACCAATAGCCGCATAAGCGCCAGCCATGAGCAGCGCCGCCAGGTAACCGCCCAACACGGGTCCCCAATCCAGGTTGCCAATCAGGGCCACCGTGATGGGCAGGGGCAACGTCAGCGCCAGCGCCAGCAGAATCATGGTCATGACCGCCAGGAATTTGCCCAGCACCAGATAAAGCGGATTCACAGGCAGAGTCAACAGCAGTTCCTGCGTGCCCGAACGCTGCTCCTCGCTCCACTGGCGCATGGTCAACGCCGCCAGCAGGAAGATGAGCAGGATGGGCATCCACTGGAACAGCGGGCGCACGTCGGCAATGCCGCGGGCGAAGAAGGTGTTGACGGTAAAGAAGATAAAGAGGACGGCAGCCAGAAACGTACCCAGGAAGATAAGGGCTAAGGGAGAACCGAAGTAGCTGCCAAGTTCTTTGCGGGTGATGGAAAGGATTTGTCGTTTCATGGCTTAACCTCCAACTGCCAACACTTTTGTATCCGCCGTCAACTGATTAAACACACTCTCCAGGGTCTGGATGTCGCGGCGTAGTTCGCGCACGGGCCACTGGCGCTGCGTGGCAACCTGGTAAATGAGCGGGCACAGGTCGGCGTCTTTGTGGCCGCCAATGCGGTAGGCGGCGTGACCGTCGGGCGCAGGCAGCGAGTTAATGGTTGTGACCCCCTCAACTTCCGTCAGGAGGGAGTCTATATCGGCGGCCGGGCGCTGCAAGACGAGGATGGCGTCGTTGGTTTCCGCCAGTTCGGACAGACGGGCGTCTACTTTGACTTCGCCATTCATCAAGATAATGACGCGGTCGCACAGCGCCTCCACTTCGGGCAAGATGTGGGTGGAGAACAGCACGGTGCTGTGCTGCGCCAGGCGTTGGATCAGGTGGCGAATTTCTACGATTTGGGTGGGGTCCAGGCCCACGGTGGGTTCATCCAGAATGAGCAGACGGGGGCGGTGCAAGATGGCTTGCGCCAGGCCCACGCGCTGGCGGAACCCTTTGCTAAGCTGGCCAATGGGGCGGGTCAGGTGCTGCGCCAGACCGGTGGACAGGATGGCGTCGGACAGGCGGACTTCCTCTTCATCCGGCGGAATCTGGCGCAGGCTGGCGATCAGGCGCAGGTAGGATTGGACGCTCAGTTCCGGGTACAGGGGGGCGTTTTCGGGCAGGTAGCCAATGCGGGATTGGACTTCCTGGGTGTGGGTGAGGACGTCCAGACCGTCTATGGTGACGCGCCCACTGTCTGGCTGCAAATAGCCCGTCAACGTTTTAATAATGGTGGTTTTGCCGGCGCCGTTGGGGCCGAGCAGGCCAATGATCTCGCCCGCGGCAATATTAAACGAGACGTCGCGCAGGGCTTGAACCGGCCCATAGGATTTGTTCAGGCGTTCTACTTCTATCATGTCATCTTCTCTCCTGCAAACACGTAGGTCGGGCATCCCTGCCCGACTTGCAACGATGGCGGCGCGCCCACGCATGGGTATGGGCAATATGGGCGTATGCCATACGTCCCTACCGGGGCAAACCGCTTTATCCTACCCATTTTAGCGGGCAAAGACAAAGATTACATAAGAATCGTCTCATGAATTATTCAGGTAACTTGCGCGATGGCTTGCCTGTTTAGAAATGTAACTGCTGCGGAGAAGTTAAACGGTAACTGCCAACCATAAACGGGGTGAAGACCCCCATCCCCCAACCCCCTTCCCCCTGAAGGAGCAGTCCCCCAAGGGGGAGGGGGCTTTTCGGAGAGGGCGAGGGGCGCTGCGCGCCCCTCGCCCTACATTACCCCTTCCCTGGCAAGGGGATTCATTCCCTGATCAAGAAAGCAAAATGAGAATTGCTGGTTCCACACAGCAGTGGTAGCACTACAAATTAGCGTGGAGTGATTCGTGTCTGACAGCGAAGCAAAAAAG
>CAZDSN010000843.1:0-1991 GCA_964507675.1 uncultured Ardenticatenaceae bacterium
CTATCTGGCCCTCGCGGGCGAAGATAAGGGTGAGCAGGCGACCAAAGATGCGGGCAATGGGGTAAATGAGGGCGGGGCCAATGAGGGCCAGGCCAATCATGAACAGGAGGATGCCCAGCGCCGCCAGGCCAACGTTGCCGGCGATTAAGGTGAGAAAAGCCAGCGCGACGACGATGATGCCGGCAATCGCGCTGCGGCCCGCCGTGCGCCGTTCGACTTCGGCCAGGGAGGGGCGCAGCGCTTCCAGCGGCAGCACCCGTGTGGCTGCCAGGGCCGGCGCCAACCCGGCCAGGAGGGTGATGCCCAGCCCCATGCCCACCGCCAACACAAACATCCAGGGCGCGAACGAAGGGCCGCTTATGCGGGTGTGCATCATCGTTTCCATAATGGGCTGCATACCTACCAGCAGCCCGTAAGCCAGCAGCGCGCCTGACAGCAAGCCCAGGGCAGTGCCCAGGACGCCTAAAACCAGGCTTTCCGCCAGAATCATGCCCAGGATCGTTTTGCGGGATGCGCCAATGGCCCGCAGCATCCCAATATCGCGGCGGCGCTCAATCACTACCGTGCGAAAGGTGATAAAGATGATAAATCCACCCATGGCCACGGCAATGACGCCGAACAGGCTGAGGACGAGTCGGGCTGTTTCCATTGCGGTGGCAAATTCCGAGCCGGCTTCATTGCCGCCTGCTTTGTAGCCGCTGCCCAGCCGGGCCAGGACAGCTTGCTGCACCGTTTGCGCGTCGCTGCCGGGGGCAAACTTCGCTTCAATGGTGTTGATCTGCCCAGGCAGGTTGAACACGGTTTGGGCTGCCGCCAGGGGGGCAATCAATTCTTCGCTGCCCATAGGCGGCTGCCCGACGGTGATGCCCACGATTTCCAACGTTAATAAGCCAGTAGATGCCGGCAGGGCCAACGTATCCCCCACGCCCAACCCCGTCTGCTGCGCCAGATTGTTGGATATCAGGACGCTGTGTTCGTCGGCATCCATGAGCAACCGCCCATCTGCCAGAGAAACGGGGTTTAGCTCTGCCAACTGCTCAGGCTGCACGCCGCGCAGGATGAAGGAGGTGATAGCCGCGCCATCGGTGGCAGTGACCGCCTGGGCGGTGGGGACCAGCAGCGGGCGCACCAGGGACGGAGACGCCAGCGCCACGCCGGGGGTCTCGCGCACCAACGTGACTGCGCTGGCGTCGAATGCGCCGCGGCTTTCGCTGGTGATGGTCAGGTCTACCTTCTCCACGGCGGCGGAGAGATTGGTTTGCAGGGCTTGCTCCATTGCCGGCAAGATGCCGTTAAAACCAAAAACGATCATCACACCGAACATGACGGCGATCAAAGTCAATGTCGTGCGTAGTTTGCGCCCCTGCAAATAGCGCAGGGCCAGTTTTGCCTGAAACGTCATCCCGCCACCTCCAACTTTTGCCGCACCCTCATTTCTTCCTGGTGCCCGTTGCTGGAAAGCCGCGTTTCATCTACCACCGTGCCATCCTTCAAGAAAATGATGCGGTTGGCGTGGGCGGCAATGCGCGGATCGTGCGTCACCATCAACACCGTGCGGTTCCACTCTTCGCTGATTTGCCGCAGCAGCAAGGCAATGTCGTCGGCAGAGCGTGAATCCAGGTTGCCCGTTGGCTCGTCTGCCAGGATCAAGGTGGGTTCAGCCACCAGGGCGCGGGCAATGGCCACGCGCTGCTGCTGCCCGCCCGATAACTGATCCGGGCGATGCGTCAGGCGGTCGCTGAGGCCAATGCGCGCCAGCCATGCTTCCGCTTTTTGGCGGGCGTCGTTTTGCTTCACGCCGTCCAGGATCAGGGGCAGCGCCACGTTCTCTGCCGCTTCCAGCACGGGAATGAGGTTGAAGAACTGGAAGACAAGGCCAATCTAGCGGCGGCGCAGTTGCGTCAATTCGTCGTCGTTCAGGCGAAAAATATCCTGCCCATCCAGCAGCACTCGCCCGTTAGAAGGTTTATCCAGGCCGCCAACCAGGTGCA
>CAZDSN010000844.1:0-1980 GCA_964507675.1 uncultured Ardenticatenaceae bacterium
CACCAGGCAGCCGTGAGGCCAGAACGCTTGCCCATCCCTGACCGAAAGTGTCGTGGTGCGGCAGCACGCAAGCGTTTTTGACCAGACCCAATCCCGCCGCGATTTGATCGCCACCAGGGTCGTAATAGTGGGAACACAACACCATCGCCCCGGCGCTGCTGCCGGCAATGACCGCCCCTTCACCATAAGCCCCTATGGCTGCCGCCCACGCCGGGCTGCCCGCCAGCGTCTGCCCCAGATAATGCGTGAAGCCGCCCAACAAATAAATCAGGCGACTCTGGCGCACAGCCATCACCACCGCTGGTTGGCTGGCAGAGACCTGATCCAGCAGAGGAATCAACTGTACAGCCTGCGCCCCCAGGCTGGTGAACCAACGCACCCCATTCCCCCCGGCCCGTTGGTCGTTATGGTCTGGCGCGGCAGCGGTGGGAATGATGCTAACCAGAGCTTCCGCGCCGCCTGCCAGCTCCATGGCCCGTTTATCAGGCACAGCCATAGCCCCGCCAAACTCTGCCCCGCCCGCCAGCAAAATATAGCCTGCCATGTTTACCTCGTGGCCTCAAATCTGCCTCTGATCATAATCCCCCGCATTTTGGCCGGCATTGGCAATAGATTCGCCGCCGTCAACAACCAGCACCTGCCCCGTGATAAATTCATTTTGCAACAGGCTGAGAATCGCTTGCGTGACATGGCTGACAGCCCCCTGGCGGCGCAGCGGGATGCCCTGAATACGCCATTGAATGTACGCCTGGCTGCGGGTTTTTGCCGGCAGCACCACCCCCGGCGCCACCCCATTCACCCGCACAGCCGGCGCCAATTCTAACGCCGCCATGCGCGTGAACTCCGCCAATCCCTTCTTTGCCAACAGGTAGGCGGCATACTGGTACTGGTTGAAGCCAATCTTATTGTCAATGACATTGATGACGCAGCCCTGCCCCACATGACGGGCAAACGCCTGCGTCAAAAAGAAAGGGGCGCGCAGGTTCAAGGCAAATTGCTGGTCAAACAGGGCAGGCGTGGTATCCATGATGGCTGCCTGCGCATAGGCGGAGGCGCTGTTGATCAGGGCGTTCAGATGGGGGAAGACTGCTGCAGCCTGTAGCAGTAGCCTGTCTATTTGCTCTGGTTGCCGCAGGTCGGCGGGAAACAGTTCACAGCGCCCGCCAAGCTGGCGAATTTCTGCCGCCGTCTCCGCCGCCGCGTTTTCCGAACTGTGAAAGTGGAGGGCAATGTCGTAGCCCGCTGCCGCCAGCGCTAGGGCAATCGCTTTGCCCAGACGGACGGCGCCGCCCGTCACCAGGGCCGCCTGGCTGGTTGTCGCTTCTGTCATCGGGTCCATTCCTTTAACAGGGTGGTAGGCTTTGCGCCCAGCCGCTGCCCCAAAACCTCCATCTCCACCCCTGGCGGTAGCGGCATAGGGGGGATAGCACACGCCAGCCCCACAGCCGCTATCAGCTCCACCAGCATGGGGCGGATGTACGGTTCCGCCGGTATCCATTGCGGATTGACGGTTTGCGCGCCGTCAGGCAGCGCAAATAGAATGTCCAGGTCAGCCGGGCGATCTTTGCGCTTGCTGTCAGGATGGCTGCGGTCGCGCCCCAGGCTGCTCTCAATCTGGTTTAGTTGCTCTTTCAAACTGGCAGCGTCCAGGTCAGTGGTTAAGCGCAGCGCCAGATTCAGGAAATGGCGCGTCGTAGTCATGTTCGTGGGGCGTGTTTCCACAATGCGGCTCACGTCCAGGCGCGGTGACAATGCCAGCAGCGCCAGCAAGATGCGGGGCACATTCCGGTGCGCTTCAATATTACTGCCAATGCTGAGAAAATAGGCCGGCATAAAATTCATCTGTGCGCGCGAACGGACAGTCTATCCGTCGTTTTTCTGCGCCTACACGTGAACCTGGCTTTTAATCTGTGTGCCTAGGCGCTTTTGCGCCCGCGGCTTTGCGCCCGCGGCTTTGCGCGCAGTTACTTTCATGGCCGT
>CAZDSN010000845.1:0-1978 GCA_964507675.1 uncultured Ardenticatenaceae bacterium
CCGCCGGGTTGGCCCGTGAGGCGGGAACCCATGGGGTAGCCCTGGTAGCGGAAATCGAGTTCCAGGTCTTTGTCCTCAGTGGCGTAGAAGCGGCGCTGACGGTAAGCGTCGGCGATGGCTTCACGGGTCAGGCTTTCCGCCAGCACGGCGGTGCGGAATTCGTTGCGCATGCCGTAATCCACGCTGTGGTTATCCTGCCCACCCAGCGCCCCCAGATACCAGCCTTTGCCATTACCCACGTCGTAATAGCTGTCGTCGGTAAACCAGCTTCCGCCGTAGTAATACTCGTCAAAACCATCGTTCTTGTTGAAGTTTTCAATGCCCACCATTTGCGGCACGGCGGCGGCATAGAGGCGCAGGTGCAGAAATTCGATGAATAGAAGATCGTAGCGGCCAGGATGGTTGAAGCGGGCAAAGGCTTCGGGGCGGGCAATCAGGTAATCGTACAGGTCAATAATGCCAAAATCAGAAAGGGCATTGGTATAGTCGTCTGTATTGAGGACGTTAACGTGTCCCAGAATGGGGTTGCTCCATTCAAAACCCCACAAGGTGGCAAACTGGCCGGGGGCGTAGGTGGCCTGAGCAGCGTCTTTGAGTTCCTGCCACTTGTTTTGCCAGGGCCAGATGAGAAGCAGTTCACCGTGGTCGGTGAGAGAGAAGTAATCCAGCCCGCCCTGATCGCGGGCGTAGACGTAATCATCCAGGGGGTCTCCTTCGCCATCGGAGAGTTCGCTGTGGGCGTGGAAATAGCCGTAGTAGACGTTGTATTCGGTGTAGGGTTGGGCAAGCGCCGGAGATGCGGAGGCGGGGGGGCTGTCCGCGTGGGCTAACTGGGGCTGCATGGCGGCAAGCAAGTAAGCAGACGGAACCTGCGTCAGCGCCCGCGCCTGGACGCGCACGGGCAACGTCGCTGTCCAATCAGACAGGCTGGCGCGCTGCAAAAAGGCGGCGCACTGCTCCCAGGTGAGCGCCAGGGAGTCGCCGCGCAAAGCCACAGAGAGGGCAAAGCTGCGGGAGACGGGTTCTTGCTGGCGATAGAGGTTAAGGAAGACGAATTCCAGCGGCGTGGGCGGGCGTTGCTGCACTGCCTGATACGCCAGGACAATGTGTTCTTCCCAGGTAACGGCAGCGGCGTAGGCGGGAGAGTCAAGGTGGGCGATGATGGCGGATAGTTGGGTTTGAATGCCGGCATTATCTAAAAGTGGCAAAGCGGACGTGGCGGCGTGGCCAGGGGAACCGCCTCCCAGCAGCAGGATTGGAAGAAACAGTAAGAGAAGGGTGCGAACAAGCACAACACGGGCGGATAAAGCAGAAAACATGTGAGACCTCCTTGGGGGTAAATGATTTCCCAGACTGGAGCAGTCTCCAAGACTGCTCCAGTCTAAGCCTTGCACAAACCAATCACGTATTCTTCGTGCATGCGCTGCTGGATAGCAGAATCCGGGTTATGGTGATTGCCGGCAGGCATCATACGGCGGTTGCGATCCAGGCGGCGCAAACCGATGTCAGGGACGGTGAAGCCGAGCGTTTCGCCAATTTCGGCCAGGCAGCGGTGCGTTTCGGTGTCCTGGTCGCGCATGACGGCGCTGCCGACGACGAGAATGGCGGCGGTGCCAGGGCGCAGCACGCGGTGCATTTCTTGTAGGACGCGGTGCATTTCGGAGTAGTAGCGGTGCAGAATTTGCCCTTTGCGGGCGTCGCGCTGGCTGATGGCGGCAATGATGCCGGCAGTATACGGCGGCATTTCGGCAAAGAGGATGCCTTGCAGCGACTCGTCGCCAATGTACTGCTTGCGCTGTTGCCCCAGCCGGTTAATGGCGTGCCCCATCCACACCAGGGAAAACTTGTGGGCGCGCATGTAGTCAATAGCGTTGCCGGCATAGGGGGGCGAAGTGACGATCAAATCTACGGAAGATGCCGGCAGAGGCAGCGCCTGGGCGTTGCCGAAGCTGAGGAGGGGGGCAGGCGCGGCGGATGG
>CAZDSN010000846.1:0-1978 GCA_964507675.1 uncultured Ardenticatenaceae bacterium
AGGGACTGGCGTTGGAGTGTTAAAGAGACGGGGCAGTGTGCCTTGTTCTTCATCCACAAGGATCGTTTGCATGGTGCTTGCTCCGGTGAATAAGGCAAAGAAGATCATCATGCCGCCCATGACTTGTCCCAGAAGCTGGGAGAGCACGTTGTCTTCACCGGCGGTCCCGGGCGGCGTCTGTACGACGACCAGCGGCGCGCCGGCCTGCGCCTGCGACAGCGCGGCAGCAGTCATATCCGCGATCACTGTTTGCGCTAACCCTTCATCAATGGCGACGCCTGTTTCGGCTAACTGCGCCAGCACAACGCTGGCGCCGATTTTAGAGGCGGAGAAGTTGTCAGCGAACTGGTTGATCAGGGAACCGACAATTGCCGGGCCCAGAGTAAGTGTTGGGTCGTGATATAGTTCAATAACGGCTGTTTCCTCGGGCAGCATCAGGGCATCGGTAAAGTTGGCCGGGATGATGAGCGCCACGTTGGCTTCCTGGTTGTCCACGGCCAGGCGGGCGGCAGCCGTATCAGCAGCAACGGATACGGCCAGCAAGTCAGCAAAGGCATCCCCCTGCAAAATCTGGACCAGCAGGTCACCCATGGCCGATACCTGCGAGAAATCGAAATCTTGATTGCCCGTGATGTCCCCGCTGAAACCAGCGCTGTCAGGCAGTTCGCCTTCGTCCAGGTTGACTAACAGCAGCGACGTTTGGGGCAGGGTGAAGCTGTCGCCCTCGCCCACGCCGCCAAACAAGAAGGAAAACAGGACCGTGACCAGAATAGGGACGACAAACATAAACATGATGCCGGTCAGGCTGCGAAAGGATTGGCGCATATCCTTCAAGGCAACGTCGAACAGTTTCATGTCAATCCCTCAATGCCCGGCCGGTCAGGTGCAAGAACACCGTCTCCAGGTTTGGCTCTTGAATGTCTACGGAGGTAATGCGCGTGCCAGTTGCGGCTGCCAGTTCAAAAAGGTGTGGCAGCGCCTCGTTGCTATCATTGGCTAACAGAGTAATCAAGCCGTCTTCGGTGGTGATTTGCGACACTCCGGTCACCCCCCGCCAGCTTTCGATCAACTGCGGGTTCGGCTCGCTGACATGCAGGTCAATCCGATCCTGCTCACCCACAATTTGCACCAGTTCGGCGTGCGTGCCGCAGCCAATAATCTCGCCCTGATCCATAATAGCAATGTGGCTAGACAGTTCCTGCGCTTCTTCCATGTAGTGAGTGGTGTAGAGAACGGTCATCCCCTGCCGGTTCAAATCCTTCACCCCATCCAGAATATGGCGGCGGCTTTGGGGGTCAATGCCCACCGTTGGCTCATCCATAATGACCACGTCCGGCTTGTGCAGCAGGGCCACGCCAATATTGACGCGCCGCTTCATGCCGCCAGAGAATTTACCCAACCGTCCCTTCTGCCGGTCGGTAAGGCCAATCAACTCCAGCACCTCATCCACCCGCCGGGCCAGTTCAGCGCCACGCAGCCCGTACATCTTGCCCCAGAAATCGAGATTTTCACGGGCAGATAAATCGTCGTACAGAGCGACCTCCTGGGGCACGACACCCATCCGCGCTTTCACGTCGCGCGGATGATGGATGATGGAGTGGCCTAGCACCGTGGCATCCCCATTTGTTGGCCGTAGCAGGCAGGCAAGCATGGAGATTGTCGTGCTCTTGCCGGCCCCGTTCGGACCCAGCAGGCTGAACACCTCGCCGCGCCGGACGTCAAAGGAGACGCCTTTAACGGCGTACACCTCGCCAAAATCTTTGTGTAAATTGTCAACGTGTATGGCTATTTCGTCCATCGCTTTCTCTCCATGGGCAGAGAGACCTGACAGGTCTCCTTGAGGTTTAAGAAAATAATTCGGCAAAAGGGGGTGAAGACCCCCATCCCCCTAAAGGGGGTTGGGGGCTTTTCGGAGAGGGCGAGGGGCGCTGCGCGCCCTTCGCCCACCATTACCCCTTCCCTGGCAAGGGCGGCGGGA
>CAZDSN010000847.1:0-1976 GCA_964507675.1 uncultured Ardenticatenaceae bacterium
TCGGCAGGCAGGCTTAACGGGTCTAAAACGGCCGATTTGCCCCGCCCCTTCTTGGGCATCTTGGTACGAATATGCTCCCACAAATTACGGAACTTGGGCATCTCGCCCCCTGGAATGTTGTCGGCCACTGGCACACGCGGCAGCTTGACAATGCCACACTCAATCGCGTCCATCAGCGAAAAGTCGCTCACTGTCCAGGGAAACAGCGTGCCTTCCACATAACCCGACCCCCGCAAAAAGAAGGGGGTAGCCGACAGGTCATAAATAGTCCGCACTCCCAGTTTGTGTTTCACAATCTCAATGCCGGAAATCCACAAACGGGCTGCCTCGTTGTTTTTTCTGGCCTCGTCCTTCTCCTCACCCGTCAACTCCTCCAGGTCTTCCGGTTGCGGCCGTTCCCGGTAGCAGTGGTGCGCTTCATCGTTCAGCACCAGCACATTCTTCATCCCCATTAAATCAGGCATCACCCGCTGGAGCATCTGCCCTTCCGTCTCCAACGTCTGCAACTCTGGCCCGCGCCCTTGCAGTAATGCCCGCCCGCCCGCCGACAGGTTCATCCGTTCCCGCAGTTTGAAGGCGTGGTAATTGGTGATCACAATTTTGGCGCGGGCAATATCGGGCAGCATATCGTTGGGGATGAGTTCGCGGCTGGCGTAGTAGCTGTCTGGGTCATTCGGCTGCAACACCCGCAGCCGGTCGCGGATGGTGATACCAGGGGTGACAATCAAAAAACCTCGTGTAAAGCGGTTGCTGCTGGGGTGGCGGACGGCGTTGATGGTTTGCCAGGCAATGAGCATAGCCATCACGGTCGTTTTGCCTGCCCCGGTCGCCAGCTTGAGGGCAATACGCAGCAGTTCGGGGTTGGCCTGTTCGTTGGTGCTGCGAATGTGATCCAGAAACGTCTCCCCTCGTCTACCCAGCCTGGGGGCAACTTCCGCCAACCAGATGGCTGTTTCGACTGCTTCCACCTGGCAGAAAAACGGCCGAATCCCCTGAAACGGATGATGCCGCCAATGTTGCAGCAACCGGGCTGTTTCTGGTGTCACCTGCCATTCGGCTGGGGGCAACTGCCGCCACTGGTCAACCTGCTGCCGCACCCCTTGAATAAACTCGGTGGGGTTATAAAGCTGGCCTGTTTCACCCTCTCGAAAACCTTCGCCAAAGGTCAGCCCCATCTGTTGGGCTTCATTGCGCCGCCGCTTTTTGGGTTTGGGCACCGGTGTCACAAAATCGGCTTTGCGGCGGCTCTCGATAATCTGGTTCGTCGGTTGCCCCTCTGCATCCAACTCCCAATGCCGCCCTGGATAGTGGTAAGGGGAATTCAGGATCGGTTTCTCAAAGAACTGTTCACTCACGATAAACCTTCGTTTTTAGACCTGACAGGTTTTTGAAACCTGTCAGGTCTGTGCTGTTGGGGGATAGGAGAGTCTTGACACCTAGCTGGGCAAGAATTGACATATTTTATTATACCTCGCCTACAAAGTCAGCAGTAGTAATTTGTGACTTGACAGGACTTAATAAGAATTGGCTACTAAATAAGTTGAACAAAACCTCAAAGGTCTCTGAGACCTTTGAGGTTTAAGTTGTTCAGGTTAATAAATCGCCAATCCTAAGTAAACCGCTTATCCCGCATACTTTGTCTGTGCAGCAGCGCATAGATTTGTTGATACAGGCAGCTTTCACCACCTACCCGGCCATCATCCGCTACATCATCTTTGATGGCACCCCACAGAACTTCTCCACGCATTGCCTGCAAACCCTGTGGCAGCAAGACGGCCGTCTAGTGTAAAGTGCGTTTTCTGGCTGATTAATCGGCATTGCACTGATATTTTTCCATAGAAACAACTGGTTCTAAAAAACTGTGTTATCATTTGCCTTGTTTGATGACCAGTTGAATCATACAGAATCGCCGAAAGACACTTGAATGGGCTTTGCGGTAGCAGATGTGGGAAAAATAACCAGTTATAGGATGTGTG
>CAZDSN010000848.1:0-1974 GCA_964507675.1 uncultured Ardenticatenaceae bacterium
TCCATCAACTGCACCAGGCCGGATAATTCAGCCTGCAGCCGCGCCCGCCACTCCGCGCTTTTGCGGCGAGGCAACTCCTCTACCGTGTAAGTTTTTGTGGCAATTGTGATTTTTGCCGTCCTCATGCAACCTCCGACTAGCTAGTCGCCACCGCCGTCACTTTTTGCAACATGAACAGTTGCTTCCCGTCGGCTTTGGATACATCGCCCAACGCCTCAATTCGCAGCGGCATTCCCGTGTAATTCGCTTTGCCAAATTCCAGATCGCCGTTGATGACGCTGTTGGCGCGATACACAAATAGGCGGACAGGGAACGATACCCCGGCATCGGTCAGGTACAGGCCTTCGAAGCCCCACGCCCTGACCGTCATGACATTGGTATTCCCAACTTCCCACTCTTTCATAGCCACCTGCCCCGCGCCGGCGGCGGTAGTGGTCTCCGTGCCCTCCATGAGCAGCGCCATGTGCGCCGTAGACAACTCGGCGATGACAGTCTCGATGCTCAATTTCTCCGACTTAATCCACCGCTTCAGGGTCAATGTGGACTGCTCCACCATCGCCTCCCCCCTTTCAATCTCAATTTTGGCGGTCACGGGCGTTTTGGTCGTGCCCAGTTCTACCCACGCCCCACCCCAGGCGTCACCGAAATCTATCGCATTCTCATCGGGCACGGCGGTGCCAGATGGCGCGTAAAAAACGCGCGCCGGCCCTACAATCAAATCTGCTACCACAGGTGTAGTCATATCACACGCTCCGTATTAGTAGGATGAACGTTGCCAGCACGAATATCCAACCGGTATCCGGCTCACGCAGCGTCTGCCCATAAACCTCTACCTGTCCCCACCGCACGTCTGCGCCGCTCTGCTCGTGCAGGGCGTCGTACAGCGCGCGGTAGCAGGCATTGGCGGCCACCTCAGTAGCCGCATAAATTTTGAATTGCACGGACGGCCAGTGCATAGTGCTGTAATCGGGCCGTCCGCCACGAATTTTGAACGCAATCCCTGCGCCGTCATCTGGCGTATACCCTGCCGGCGGGTAGTCGGATTCTGCCCATAGGCGGGTGCCGGTCAGCGCCACCAGCGGCGCATTACCCTGTAGCTTTGCCAGGATTTTCGCCGGCAGGTCTATCACAGAATGTCCTCAAATGCGCCCTGGATTGCCCCAGGGTCGCCGGCCACCTGCACCAGCGCCAGGTAAAGAAACGACTGCTGCAGCTCCTGGTAAATGGCATACTCCGCGCCGCAGGCCACCAGCGCCAGGAATTCCCCAGGCAAATCAGCCTGCGGAGCCTTCGCCACCGTGCGCTGCCGCCCCGTTTTCCTGGACGTTTTCACCCCAGGCGCTTCGGTGGTCGGGTAGCTGTTGCTCAGTTCGCTGACATGGTAGATGGTGTTAGCCATGAATCCCGTATCTACCTGGTCATTCGAGAAGACGTTCTGTTTCGCCTCCGACTCAACCTGCGCCGCCAACACGCCGATGCTCGCCGCCGTTGCCTTTTCCACCGCCAGCGTAACGCCGCGTTTGTTCCAGGTCAATTTACCCTTAGCTGCCATCCGTCACCCGCTTCAGGGGCACGACCAGCCCAGATGAACCCAATCGCGGCAGCCCCGCTATCTCGTAATCCACGGCGGTCACGGCCACGCCAAAACGGTGCGTGAGCCGTATGCGGTCGCGCACGTCCAGGGTGGTCGCCGCCGGCAGCCGCAGCGCCGCCTCCACGCCAGGGACCTGGTTCATCATCTCTCTACTCGGAGACTCATTCAGCCCGCAGGCTAATGAGGTGGCTGCGGGCGTGTAGGTGGCCGTAGGCAGCCCATAGGCGTCGGTGGCTGCCGAATACACCAGGCGCAGGCACGTATCCATCATGTGCCCCGCCTGGGTCGCCCGCAGCCTCGTCAATTCGACTATGCGCAGCCCACTCACGCCCATTACTCGCTCAAATACTCGTGGTCAGCCCTGTGGTCGTTATGGTGTG
>CAZDSN010000849.1:0-1965 GCA_964507675.1 uncultured Ardenticatenaceae bacterium
CATCGCCATGGCCCCCGACAACGCCTATGAAGCCATCGTAGAGCACATTAACAGCGCCCAAAGCAGCATCCTCATGGAAGCGCTCACCTTCGAGAATCTGGGAATTGCCAACGCGCTCATTGCCGCTGCGAATCGCGGCGTGGCCGTGACGGCGCTGTTGGAAGGAGGACCTACGGGCGGCCTGACTGACCAGGAGAAATACGTCTGCCAGGAGTTAGACGCGGCCGGCGCGCACTGCTGGTTTATGATTTCCGACAGCGCTAATGGCATCTACGATCGTTACACCTATTTGCACGCCAAATTTATCCTGGTGGACGAACAGCGGGTGGCTATCAGCAGCGAAAACATGAGCTTGAACAGTCTGCCCAATGATAACAAGGCCGATGGCACCTGGGGGCGGCGGGGGCTGGTATTGTTCACGGATGCGCCGGGCGTGGTGGCGCATGTGCACGCCATTTTCGCCGCGGATTTTGACCCGGCAGCCCACGCTGATTTGAAACAGTGGAATGCGGCTGACCCGGTGCACGGCGCGCCCTCGCCCGGTTTTGTCCCCATAACCGAGACTGGCGGCATCACCTATACCGTTCGTTATCCTGCGCCGTCTGTTTTCCAGGGCACATTCGCTTTTGAGGTGGTACAGTCGCCCGAAAACAGTCTGCGCGATGAGGACAGTCTATTGGGCCTGTTAAGCCAGGCAAGCGCAGGCGACCTGGTGTTGGTGCAGCAGCTTGATGAGCCGCCCCATTGGGGGGGCAGCAACAGCACACCTGCCGCGGACCCCAACCTGCGTCTGGAGGCGTACATAGACGCTGCCCGCCGCGGGGCCACGGTGGAACTGATGTTAGACGGCGAACTGGATGACCCGGATTCGCCTACCAATAACCAATCCACGTGCGACTATGTGAAGAACGTGGCGCGCAGTGAAGGGCTCAGCATGATCTGCACGTTGGGCAATCCCACCGGGTTGGGTATCCACAACAAGATGGTGCTGGTGCGCCTGGATGGGCGTGGGTATGTGCATATGGGCAGCATCAACGGCAGCGAGCAGTCCAATAAGGGGAACCGAGAACTGGCGCTGCAAGTACAGTCCGACGACGCTTACGCGCTGCTGGCGGACATGTTCCGGCGAGATTGGCCGAACCGCATTTATGTGCCCGCGTTTTCCAGCAATTTCCAGGGTACGGCTACTTACCCCTTGATCAGCGAAGTCATGTATGACCCCACCGGACCGGATGACGCCGAATTTATCGAAATTGCCAACCCCACCGGGACGTTCTTGGACTTGAGTAATTACGCCGTGGGGGATGCAGTCAACATTACCGATTTTGAGGACGTGCGCCGCTTCCCTGCCGGCACTATCCTGGCCCCCCGGCAGACGCTGGTTATTGCCGCCAAAGCTGTCGCCTTTCAGGCGTTGTATGGCTTTAACCCTGACTTTGAAATTGTAGACACGAACGGCAGTATCCCCGACCTGATTGACGATCCTGCCTGGGGATCGCCAGACACCTATTTGCAGTTGGGCAACGCTGGCGACGAGGTCGTGCTGCGCGGGCCAGATAATACAGCCGTGGACGCCATTGCCTATGGCACGGGACAGTTCCCGGGCGTTATCGGCTGCGGCGTGATTGACAACGGCAACGCCCTGGAACGGTATCCTTACTGGCGAGACAGTGACGATTGCGCCGCCGACTTCCGCGACATCTTCCCGCCCACGCCCGGCGTCTTACCGCCATAACGCTTTTCCACGGGAGCGCTAGAACGCAGACAAGCAATAATTAATGGGTGAATTTGTGAATTGTTGAACGGCTAATGAAGCGGCGCTGCGCTCTGGCGGTTGCCGGCACACTCCGTTAACAATTCACCCATTCAGGAATTCAACAATTAATTGTTGTTCCCTCGTTCTAACGGAAGGTCGCCTTAGCAAAGGGTCTGGCGAATGGGGGCGAAGGTGTGGCGGTGGATGGG
>CAZDSN010000850.1:0-1964 GCA_964507675.1 uncultured Ardenticatenaceae bacterium
TTACGAGAAAATTGACGGATTAAGCGCAGCTAACTCTGAGGAACTGGCGCACAGACAATCGCATTAGAGAGCTTGCCAAAGGGCCTGGTTTGTTTTTTGCAGCCTGGGCTTCAGCCTGATAATGGTCAGGCAGCGGCGCAGACTGTTGGTTTCGACCCCATTACGGATTCCTATTGGGTCCAAAATGAGTCGCTGTTCGTTGGCATCGGGGTAAATTGGCGTCCTACGGAGCCGATTTCGGAAAAGATGCAGCGTCAAACTATTTTATTGAGAGGAAAAGATGAATATTTACGTTGGAAATTTGCCACGGCAGACGACTCAGGAAGAGCTGCAAGAAGCGTTCGAAGCATTCGGAACGGTCGTTCGGGCCACTATTATTCTGGATCGGGACACAGGCCAGTCACGAGGGTTTGGTTTTGTAGAAATGCCGACGCAATCTGAAGCCGAAGCCGCAATTGCCGGCATGAACGGCAAAGACTTCGATGGTCGCACCCTCACTGTCAACGAAGCTAAACCGCGCGAACCGCGCGCCGGCGGCGGCGACCGTCCTGGTGGTGGTCGCCCTGGTGGTGGCGGTCGCCCTGGTGGCGGTGGTCGCCCCGGCGGTAGTAGTGGTGGGCGTCCTGGCGGCGGCAGCGGCGGGCGGCGGGATGACCGCCGCGACGATCGCCGCGATGATCGGCGCAGCGGCGGCAGCCGCGGCGGCGATCGTGGTTGGTAAGGTCACCCTGGCCCGCCTGGGTCTGTTGACACGATAAACAATCGAATACCAACGCGAGGCAGCCCGTCGTCGTTTGATACGCTTCCCTGCCTCGCGTTTTGCTTTTGGGCATAACAGGATTTGACATTCATTTCCTGTCTGGCTATACTTCCGCCCGTCAATAAGATATTGTTTAGGGTCATGACGCCCCCGCACCAAGTTGTATAGCTGGTGTGTGGGGCGTTTTCAGTTGTAGACCTGAGGCAACGCCAAGTTTTCCAATTTGTATAAGGAGATGTTTGTTCATGAAGACCCCAACTGATGTGATGGCTTTTGTCAAAGAAAAAGGCATCGAAATAGTTGACGTTAAGTTCACTGACCTGTTTGGGCAGTGGCAGCATTTCTCTATGCCCATCGAAGCTTTTGACCCCGATGTCGCTTTTGTCGAAGGGTTAGGCTTTGACGGGTCGTCTATCCGTGGTTTCCAGAGTATTGAGTCCAGCGACATGATCCTCATTGCCGATCCGTCCACCGCCGTGCTGGACCCCATTTGCGCTGCGCCTACCCTCAGCCTGGTGTGTGACGTGTATGACCCGATTACGCGGGAGCCTTATTCCCGCGACCCGCGTTATGTGGCTAAGAAAGCGGTGGACTATGTGCGCGCCAGCGGTCTGGCTGACGAGGTTTACATTGGGCCGGAGGCCGAGTTCTTTGTCTTTGACCAGGTCAAATATTCGGCAGGGGAGTACTCCTCTGCTTACCAGGTGGACAGCGTCGAAGGCCCCTGGAATTCGGGAATTTTTGGCTTTGGGCACTCGGTGCCCCATAAGCGTGGCTACTTTCCTGTCGCTCCCTTTGACACGCTGCAAGACATTCGTTCCGAAATGGTGCGGATGATGATTGCTGCCGGCATTGACGTGGAAGTACACCATCATGAGGTAGGCACGGCCGGCCAGTGCGAAATTGACATGAAGTATGACACCCTGGTGACCATGGCGGACAGGGTGCAGTTGTACAAATACATTGTGAAGAACGTGGCTAAAGCGCGTGGCAAAACGGCTACCTTTATGCCCAAGCCCATTTACGCCGACAACGGTTCCGGCATGCACACGCATCAAAGTCTATGGAAAGATGGCAAACCGTTGTTTGCCGGCAATGAATATGCCGGCCTGAGCGAAATGGCCCTGTACTACATTGGCGGTATTTTGAAGCACATAAACGCCCTGCTAGGCATAGTTGCCCCCACCACCAACTCCTACCGCCG
>CAZDSN010000851.1:0-1963 GCA_964507675.1 uncultured Ardenticatenaceae bacterium
GATGGGCTGGTGTTGTTTAACCGGTTTTACCAACCGGACCTGGACCTGGAAAATCTGGAGGTTGTGCCGCATCTGGTGCTGAGTTCTTCCCAGGAACTGCGACTGCCGCTGCGCTGGATTGCCATCCTTTACGGTCGCATTCAGGCTGACCTGGCGCTGACAACGGGCGTGCATACGGCGGAGGATGCGCTGAAGGGGTTGGCGGCGGGAGCGCAGGTGACGATGATGGCCTCGGCGCTGCTGCACGAGGGCGTGGGCCGCCTGACGCAGGTGCTGGCGGAGGTAAAGACGTGGCTGGTAGAGCACGAGTATGAATCGGTGGCTCAACTGCAAGGTAGTTTGAGCCAGATTTACTGCGGCGCGCCGGCGGCGTTTGAGCGGGCGAATTATGTGCGGGTGGTGGGGTCGTATGAACTGCCGGCATCTGCCATCTTATGAAGCACGAAGTTCATTCCTATCAAGGGTTTTGCCTGCAACTCATGTGCCGGCAGTGCGTATAGGTCATAGATTTTTGTAGAACAGAACTGTTTGCGACAGCGAATCATTCACGACAGAGAATCATTCGCGGCGCTGAATCATGATAGGAAGGATAACTCATGAACGAAAAACGCTTGATGCGCTCTCAAAATAACCGTATGGTTGCGGGTGTGGCTGCCGGCATTGCCGAATACCTGGACACCGACCCCACCCTGATCCGGCTGCTGTTTGTGATCATGGCCCTGGCCGGCGGCCCCGGTCTGCTGGCTTACCTGATCTTGTGGTTGGTCATGCCCGAAGGCCCGGCCGTCTCCGCCAAAATGGAATAATCTCCACCGGTTACCATTTCTAACCAACCAAAAGCGACCGCCCAGGCGGTCGCTTTTGCTTTCATATTGGGAGAAACCTTCGTTTTTTCAGCATTGTCTTGACAAGGCGCCTTGTTGTGGCTACCATGTAGCTACAATAAGAGGTGTTGCATGGCAGAGAAAATTGGCGTTCGCGAACTCAAAAATCAGGCTTCCAGCATTTTGCGTCACGTCCGTGAAGAAGCCGCAGAATATGTGATCACGCATCATGGTCAGCCTGTGGCTATTTTGCGCCCCATTCGCGCCGAGGATAGCGAAAACTTGCAAAAGCAGAAATCTTTGGAAGTCTGGCGAAATTTATTGGAAGCAGGCGCATTACTTTCCACAAGTGGCGTTGGCGAAAAATCAGCGCTAGAAATGTTGTCAGAAATGCGAGATGAAGAAAACCAATGGCCGTTGTAGATGCCAGCGTCATCATTTCCGCGCTTCTTCCCGGCGAACCATACCATGAGAGAAGTAAGGCATGGCTGGATTCGCTGGTAAATGCAGGCCGTCGCTTTGCGGCGCCAACGATTCTTCTTAGCGAAGTGGCTGCTCCGCTGGGGCGCGCTTACAATCAGCCAGAACTGGCGAAGGAAATCGTCAACGGTTTGCTGGCGGCTCCGTTTGCGGAGTTAGTTCCTGTGTCCATACCGATAGCGCATAGAGCAGCCATCATCGCCGCCGATTATCAGATTCGAGGATGTGATGCTGTGTATGTGGCTCTGGCTGAGATTTTGGGGGAGGAATTGATTACCCTGGATAGGCAGCAACATGAACGCGCCCGGCTCATTATTCAAGTTCAGCGGCCTTGAATTCAAAAGCGCCAGGGCAGCGACTTTCTCACCCGGAGGACATGGCTCAAGTATAGCGGCAGCGCCAACTGCTACCAATCTACAGATGAGGTTAGCTTCGGTCTGTCATTTGCCGGCATCCCGGCCAACCACCCACCAATTCTCAATCTGCCGCCATCGCTTTAGTCGAAACGCTCTGGCAACGGGAGTGGAGGCTTCAGCCGGAACAGGTGCGAGAGGAACCGGCTAAAGCCTTGACTCCGAGTTTTTAACGGGTCTGGGGGGCGCACCCCCCAGACCCCCATGGCAGAACCCAGAAACCAGCATCCAGAATTCGAGGGGGAG
>CAZDSN010000852.1:0-1962 GCA_964507675.1 uncultured Ardenticatenaceae bacterium
TGATCTCCACCCTGCACCGCAACGACCAGGCCGCCAGGCTAACGAACACTGACGTTCATCTTCTCCTGGAAGGTGAACGTCTGTCTGGCAACCAGCCCCAAAAGCTTTGAGGGGTTTGCATTCGCGAATGCAAACCCCTCATTTTTTGCCTGGAGTAAGACTAAGACAGGGTAGACCACACCTCTAATTTAGATTCGACCCGCCGGATCACCTCGTTGGTAAACTCATTGGTATGCGCCGAGCCGCCAATGTCTGAAGTGCGGATACCGTCATACACAGCTTCCAGCGTTGCCTCGTAGATAGCGCGGCTGGCTCGTTTGGCTTCCGGCTCTTTCAAATGCGCCAGCAACCCGGCCGAAGCCAGGATCATGGCCATGGGATTCGCCACGTTGCGCCCTTCCAGGGCCGGCGCTGTGCCATGCGGCGCTTCGGCCATGACGCAAACAACCTCATCTGTATCCTCATCCAGGGCAATCACCATGGATTCGGAGCCGGCAATAGAGCCAAACATTTGCAGCACCATATCTGAAAGCAAATCCCCATCCCGGTTCAGGCTGGGAATGACCAGGGGATCGCCGGAAGTCGCCAGCAACAAAGCAAACGTGGCATCAATCAGCTGCGGCTCATAACGCACGTCAGGATAACGGCGCGCCGCCCGATCCAATTCTTCCTTAAACATCCCTTCATAAATAGGGCTGACTGTATATTTAGGGCCGCCAAACACCTTGGCGCCCATGCGGCGGGCATGTTGAAAGGAGTATTCGGCCACGGCGCGACAGACGCCGCGCGTGATCCGCTCGGTACGATAAGCGACCTCATCAGGCGCATTCGGTTCTCCCTCACGCCACTCCTTAGCTCCATAGGCATCTCCCTGGGCCATACGCACCACGCTAATGGGGGCGTACACGCCGCCAATAGGACGCACGCCAGGAATACGGCGACCCGTGCGCAAAATGACGTGCGCGTTCATCTCCTCCCGTAAAATGCTATTGGGGCTACCCACGTCGCCGTTTTCTGGCGTAATCGTGGCTGCCTTCAAGGAGACTTTATACTGGCGCATGGCATGGGCCGCTTCATAAACCACCTGATTTTGGGTAGCACGGCGGTTAGCCAGACTCAAATCAAAGCGCAAAAAATCGAGATCAAAACGGATAACATTGGACTGAAGCAAGCGCAGCGCCTCCTCCAACAACTCTTGCCCAGTCTGGTCCCCTTCCAGTACAACGATAGTCCGAGTCATAAGGTCTCCTGTAAAATGTAGGACAAACCGTTAGTTTGTCCGTGCGAATCAATTGCAGGTCAAAAATCGAATCCGGTAACGATGATAGGGCAAACCTACGTGTCTGTGCTAATTTTGGGCGCGGGCGTGCTCAAAACTGCCCATAGGCAAAGATCTTTCCCTCATTTTGTTTATGATATGCCGTCAGCCACATTGCCACGATTTGCTTTGGCGTTGCCCCGTAGAAAACCAATGTATTGGGGGATGACGGTGGTGTACAGCCAATACCAAAAAGGACGGACAGGATAATCCCAGGCCCCGACGTGGCGCACAATTTGGCCATTGTAACCAGCTTTGAAACGCCAGACACCCCACAAGGGATCGCTTTCCACAAATTCATCGGGCGCGCCCCAAAAGTCATAGACTGTACAACCCTGCGCTCTAGCCCAACGCACAGCTTCCCATTGTAACAGATAATTAGGCATTCGCTGCCGTTCTGTTTCATTGGAAGCGCCATACATATAGATGGCGCGCTGGCCGTATTTCACCAAAAAAACAGCCGCCAGCGGGCGCCGATCATATTCAGCGATCAGAAGATGGCCGAGGCCATCCTGGAGAAAAGACGACCACGCATCCAGGTAGTAAGCAGGCAGACGGACGGTGAAACCATCCCGCGCCGCAGTTGCCAGGTACATTTGCGCCAGCAGCGGCAAATCTGCCAGCCCACCCTCTCGAACTATCAC
>CAZDSN010000853.1:0-1955 GCA_964507675.1 uncultured Ardenticatenaceae bacterium
TGAGGATTTATACGAGGTGCTCAAAGGGTCTGACATGGTCTTCGTCACCGCCGGCATGGGCGGCGGCACCGGCACAGGAGCGGCCCCCATCATTGCCAGAGTTGCCCGGGAACAAGGCGCGCTAACCATTGGCGTAGTGACCCGCCCCTTTGCTTTCGAAGGCAGCAAGCGTGGTCTATCTGCCGATCAGGGCATCGAGAAACTCAAAGAGTACGTGGACACCCTGATTATCATCCCCAACGACCGCCTGCTCGAACTGACTGACAAGCGTATGTCATTGACGGAATCCTTCCGCATGGCAGACGACATTTTGCGCCAGGGCATCCAGGGCATCAGTGAACTGATCACGGTTCCTGGCCTGATCAATCTGGACTTCGCCGACGTCAAAGCGATTATGACCCAGAGTGGGGCCGCTTTGATGGCTATTGGTCATGGAGAAGGGGAAAACCGGGCGCGGATGGCCGCGCAGCAGGCCATCAGTTCACGTCTGTTGGATGTGACCATTGACGGGGCGCAGGGCATCCTGTTTAATATCACCGGCGGCCGGGATTTGAGCCTGTTTGAGGTCAATGAAGCCGCCCAGATCATCCGTGAAACGGCCCATCCAGACGCCAATATGATTTTTGGAGCGGTGATTGACGAGAGCATGGGCAGCAAAGTACGCCTGACGGTTATTGCTACGGGCTTTGAACACAGCCGTCCCAACCGCCGCCAGGTGTTGAGCAGCTCCCTCTCCACCCCGGCGCGCCAGGTGCCGCCGCGCACTGCCGCGCCGCAGGCAGCCCCGCCCGCAGCAGAGCCAGCGCCCGCAGAAACGGACAAGAGTAAATTTTCGCCGGCCAATCTGGATATTCCCGCTTTCTTACGCCGCCGCTAACTGCCGGCATCCTCACCTCCCATCACACCGGGCGGCGCTTCCCTCCCCAGGGAACTGCCGCCCCCTCCATTAACAATTCACCAATTCACCAATTAATTATTATTCTTCCTTCCCCTCCAAACACTGCCTCTTCCAACGCCACTCTATATGATACCAGCCGCAAAAGTGCTATACTTAGGCCATGTCGCGGCAGCTCAAGGAGTATGACGTCCAGTATACGTTTCAGGTGGCGCAGCAGGCGAGCGAGGCCGTTACGGAATTTCTGTTGACGGCGCTCCCGCAGACTGTCGCCGTGCACAATGTGGAGGCGGAACCCGCGTATCAGGAGCACGACATTGATCTATTATGGACTGTGCAGACAAGAGAAGGCGGGCTGCGGGTTATTTTGGTGGAAGTGAAGGGGGATAAGTATCATCGAACGGGCAATTTTTTCTTTGAGACCGTAAGCAACGAGCAGAAGCAGACGCCAGGCTGTTTCCTGTATACAAAAGCAGACTACTTGTTTTACTATTTTGTGGAAATTGGCCGCCTCTACTGCCTGCCGCTGGCACAGGTGCGTCCCTGGTTTACAGCCCATAGCCACCGGTTCGCCGAGCGGCGTACCAGTACGCCTGCCGGCACTTCCCACTACATCACCATTGGCCGCCTGGTACCAATTACTGTGGCGTTGGCGGAAAATGCCGGCATCCGCCAATACCAGCGCCTGGACACAGGACATTGGAGTGAAGTCCAGACGTAGGGAAACAAACCCATGCGCGCTTTCCTCGAACAGGCCCGCCAGAGCGGCGACCTGGTAACGATTGATCACCCCGTCAGTGTCGAATTTGAACTGGCAAACGTAGCCCACGCCCTGGAAGGAAAAACCGTCCTCTTCAACCACATCCAGGAACACCCTGGCTGGCGCGTTTGCGCCGGACCCTGCTCCGATCGCCGCTACTTCAGCATGTCCCTGGGCGTGCCGCTGGCGGGCCTGCTAAACCATTTGACGCAGGCGCTGGCATACCCGCAAACGCCCCCCATCATAGAAAGCGCCCCTTGCCAGGAAGTCATCGTCGAGACTGTGAACCTGTACGACCTG
>CAZDSN010000854.1:0-1944 GCA_964507675.1 uncultured Ardenticatenaceae bacterium
CGTCAAGCGAACCAAACTCCCTTAACGCGTCAATCATTTTATGGGCTATTGAGGATTGTCCGTACCTGGCAAAGATTGGCCTGTTTTCTTTTTACTGCCCACCGGCCAACCACACGGCTGTATCCGCTCCACCATCCTCTCTTCCATACACACTTACCAAAGCCTCCAACAGAATCGCCCCGCGTCGTTGCGAAGGGAATTACGCCAGATAATCCTCGACTAATCCAAATCATAAATAGGAGAGTCATAGTGCTTGACATTCTATGATAATCTTTACATGCTAAGCCAGCATTTTTGCTCAAATGACAACCAAAATCGAATAAAGGAACTATTGTGCCTGCTGAAAACGCCAATTACCTGACAGAGTTGCACAAACTTCTCAACCAACATTTCGATTTGGCAGAGATACGAACGCTCTGTTTCCAGTTGAATGTGGATTACGAAAGTTTGGCCGGTGAAGAAAAACCGTCGCAGATTCGGGAGTTGTTGTTGGGACTGGCCAGAAACGGCCGTTTGCCAGAACTCATCACCAAAGTCCAAAAAGAACGTCCAAACGTGGCCTGGCCGTACGTGCCACAGGATTTCCAACTACCGGCGTCTCTCACGGCCGATGGTCCAACCAATCCAAGGGTAGCCTACAACTATTATGGTGACGTGGTGCATGGCGATAAATTCGGTGTAGATAAGATTTCCGTGGGTGACATCAGTGGCAGTCAGGGTATCGCTATCGGCCGTGGCGCCCGGGCTACGGTAACGAGCTATCAGAGTGGGGCGGATACGGAAGCGATTGCGGCAGCTTTTGCCAAACTTCATCAAGCCGTCTCGGAATCCCAGGCTTCGGCTGCGCAAAAAGCGGTGGCGCAACAGGCGCTGGAGAAGCTCGACCATGAGGCGCAAAAGGGAGAATCGGCCGATGAAGCTGAGGTCCAGCAATGGTTCCAGGTGCTGGCGACAATGCTGCCAGACATCGCTGAAGGGGCTATCGATAAGTTTCTCAATCCGATCAAAGGGGTGAGCACCGTTTTTCGCAAAATTGCTACCAAAGCCCGTGAACAACGACATGATTCATAGATTTTTGAGGGCATAGGATGGACGGGTTCACGCCAGACAAAGAGACAGCATTACAACCAACAAGCGTAGGTGATCATATCCAGGTTGGGAATATACAACACGCCCAGGCTGTAGCCATTGGCGCTGGCGCCACGGCCGTTTACCAGGGTCTCACCGTCGAAGACGTAGCCGTTCTCGTAGCCAAACTGAAGCGGGTTGACCAGCCGAAAGTGTGGGACGGCCGTATCCCCTATCTGGGCCTTTCCGCTTTCCGTGAGAGTGACGCCCAGTTCTTCTTTGGCCGGGAAAGCCTAGTGGATGATTTACTGGAGCGGGTGCAGCAGTCAAACTTCATCACTATTGCCGGACCGTCGGGCAGCGGCAAGTCATCGGTGGCTCGGGCTGGGCTGTTTCACGCGCTGCGCCGTGGACGCCTGCCCAAAAGCGACAAGTGGCCCCTGGCCACCATGCAGCCGCGGGGGGAGCCACTGGGGCAGTTGGCAGCGGCCATCGAGCGGCTGACCCACACCCCCGGCAGCGGCAACCACATCCGCCAACATGGCCTGACCAATCCGCTGGCTCTACACGAGCAAATCCAGGCCCTGCTCAGCGACGACCCCGGCGAGCGCTTTGTGCTGCTGGTGGACCAGTTTGAGGAGACGTTCACCCAGACTAAAGATGAGGCGACGCAGGGGGCCTTCATCCAGTTGTTGACGGCAGCGACGCAGGCAGAAGGTAGCCGCACCATTATTCTCATGGCCCTCCGCTCTGATTTTATCTCCCATTGCGCCCGCTACCCCGATCTGCGCGACCTGATGAGCCAGCAATTCCAATTGGTGGGGGCGATGGAGCCATCCGATTTAGCCAAAGCGATTACCTTACCCTCGCTGGAAG
>CAZDSN010000855.1:0-1942 GCA_964507675.1 uncultured Ardenticatenaceae bacterium
CTGGCAAATGCAGTTGGCTGCCGCGCAATGGGGGCAGATTATCCAGGAACAACAGCGCTGGCAGCAGCAGGCGTTTCTGGATCATTTTCTGGACGCTTTTTATGCCGGCATGGCCGCCGCCCTCCGCTGCCTACGCCAGAAAACAGACGAAATTGGCGACATGCTCGACTTTACGCAAGAGCAGGTCGCCGCGCGCATCGCAGAAGCCGCCCCGCACCCCCACGCCGCCTACCTGCGCCAACGCTACGATGCGCTGCTAGACGCCCCGGAACAGGAAGCGCGTCTGGCCAGCCAGGCCATTGGCGGCCTGGGGCAGCATCTAACCCATCTGGATGATACCGCTCTCCTGGACGCGCTTACCGCCGCCGCCCACAGTCGCATGCAAATCGTCGCTGCCGATACCGCCGTGGAAACCATCTGCCGCCTGCACGACACCCCCGCTGCCCTGGCCGCCTGGTGGCAGCAGCAGTGGGAAACTGCCGCCCCGCTATGGCCCCTGGCGGAAACGCGCCTCAGCGATGCCGAACGCGCCGCCATGCAAACAATCGCTGGCGTCAGCGGCCGTGACATCTTGCACCTGGCTAACGCGCTGGGACTGGCCGCCGATCCCACCTATCGCTGGCTGGACGCCGCCCAAGCCGAACACATTGTCGTTTTGCGCTGGCGTGCCGGCATTTCCCCTGAAATGTTATCGTAGCGCGGGCATCCCGCCCGCCAACCCTACCCCAAACGAGGTTCTATACCATGACCAACTGGTTCCAACGTCATTTTCCCCCCCAAAATTCCGCCTTCATTCCCGAAGCGCCAGACGCCCCCGTGCCGGGCATGGGCCGCAGTTCATTCTGGGAAAACCTGCGCGCCCCCTGGCAGTGGGACGAACTCGCCGCCGAAATCAGCCAGGAAAGCCGCGCCCGCGTGGCCCTCCTGGGCCTGGCTGGCGCCGGCAAATCCCTCCTCTTCAACCGCATCCGCGGCTGGGTCGTCTCCTGGACAGACCCCGCCGGGCCCGTGTCCGGCCTATACGTCGAATCCTACGGCGCCTTCATCCTGGCTGATTTACCCCCCGAAATGCAGGAAACTTCTGGCGACGACCTCCTGCTCACCCTCGGAGACCCCGCCCTCCTCATCTACCTCGTCAACGCCGCCCAGGGTGTCTCCCAGGCTGACTACCGTTGGGTAGCCCGCTTACGCGCCACAGGCAAACCCCTCATCGTGGCCCTCAACCAGTGCGACCGCCTGCCCGATGCCGCGCCCGCCATCGCCGAAGCCCAACGCCGCCTGGGACTGCCCGTCATTCCCATCTCCGCCCACACCGGCTGGAACGTGGAAGAAAGCTTGCTGCCCGCTTTACTCGACGCCGCCCCCAAACTGGCTGTTCCCCTGGGACGTGAAATTGTTAGCCTGCGCCGCCATGCCTCCCGCCGCGTCATGCGCCAGGTGGCCCTCTTTGCCGCCCTCATGAGCGCCCAACCCATCCCCCTGCTGGACATTCCCTTCCAGGCTATGCTGCAGGTTGGCCTGGTCATGCGCATTGGCGCCGCCTATGGCCGCCCTCCTACCGGGGCTATCAACCGCGAAATGGTAGCCACCGTTGCCGCCTACCTTTCTTGCTACACCCTCATCCAAACCCTGCTCAAATTTGTCCCCATTCTTGGTTGGGCCGTCAACGCCCTGCTTGGCGGCTTAACCGCGCTTTCCATTGGCGAACTCGCCATGCGCTACTACGAATCAGACAAACACATCGCTCCCCGCGCCTTTCTCACCCAATGGAAACAACGCCGCCGCCCTCAACCCACAGACGAAAACATCCCCATCACGGAGGAGGAAAGATAAGGTACGAAGGATGAGGTATGAAAACCCTCCCCCTCATACCTCATACCTCATACCTAATACCTCCTATGCCTCCCTCCAAACGCATCCCCCCCTGGCAAAATGCCTTTAG
>CAZDSN010000856.1:0-1937 GCA_964507675.1 uncultured Ardenticatenaceae bacterium
CATATTGGCGTGGTAGAGGAAGCGGGTGTTGCCGTGGGCGGGCCACTCTACGAAGTAAGCGGGTAAATCGCGCCAACCCACGGAAAGAACGAACAGAATGCCCAACAGGGGGGCCAGCCAGCCCGCGCCCACCCGCTGTCGCCCGATCCAGGCAATGGGTAGGGCCGCCAGCAGAAAAGTGGCCGGTTGGGCCAGGATGGTGTGACCAAAACTGGCGGGGGGGACGCTGATGAGGGAAGGAAAAATGCCGGCAGCCCACCACCCCACCAGAAATACATACGGTAGAGCCTGCTGCCGCTGCGTCCGTTCCGCCCTCAAGCTAAGGCGCGCGCCCTGAAACAAGGCCCATCCCACTCCTATCCACAGCATCGCCGCCCCTATGGGGCCAAAGACAGGGCGGTGGGGAATGTTGTACAACCATTCCGGGTCGCCATCGGCGTGGAACATGCGCAGCGTGGTAACCGTTTGCTGCCACAGCGGCGCAAAATCGCCAGCGCGGGCGGCGGTCAGGGGCACAGCCAGCTCCGACACCCGCCCCTGTGCTTCCGGCTGCTGCCACAGCGTCACCGCCAGGGGCAGGGCCAGCAGCGCTATGAAGCCAAACATCAACGCCAGCCCACGCCAGTGAGCGCGCAGCAGTGGCCGCTGCCACAATGCCAGATAAAGGCAAAACGCCAACAAAATCAACGGCACGCCCCGCCCGGCAAAGTACGTGTAGAAGCCCAGACTGGTGAAAAAAGCTGCGCCGACAAACAGGCCACAACGACTTAGCCAGCGGTGTAATGGGGAGGCGGTCACGGCAACAGCTATTGGCCGCGAGCACGGATGTAGGGCGCGCCAGAAGCAGATAAAGGCCAGCAGCGTCCACACGGTCAGGCTGATGTGGCGCATACCAATACGGGAGTAAAGGAGCGACCAGAAGCTGACGGATAACGCCGCGGCAGCGATCAGACCTGACCGCCGGTCAAAGAGACGCTGACCCAGGCGATAGGTAAGAGGCACAGCCAGCGTGCCGCAAATGGCCGAGAGCAGACGAATCCCGACAGCGTTGGTGCCAAACAAAGCAATGAAAATGGCATGAAGGGCGTGATAGAGCACCTCGTGCCCTGATGCGTCGGGATAAAAGAAGGCCAACTGGCCGTCAAGCACCTTCTGCGAAATGACGAACACGTTGATCAACTCGTCGTCCCGCCAGCCAGGGGGCGCAGTCGCGGCTGCCAATCGCCATACACGCAGGCCAAAAGCAATCAGCGTGATCAAGATCATTAACCAGTCGGGACGCAGTCGGCGGGGAGAAGGAGTCAACATCAGTCAGAGGGGGTATCAGCACTCAGGGAGGGGTGACGGTCAGGGAAATGGGCAGGGTGATGGTATCGCCAACGGCAGCGCCAGCAATCCGGACGGGCAGCCGCGGCGGCTGGGCGCAGGGAGGCTTCGGGCAAACATACGCCCCTACGAGTAAGGGATAGCTGCCCGGCGGCAGGTCGGATGGCGTCTGGAAGGTATGCAGTTGAATAAACTGGTCGCCGCTGCCCCAGTAGTAACTGGGAACATCCAGGCGGTCTGACTGCGCCAGCGGCGGCCCATAGGGGGGCGCAGCCACGGCGGGCAAATGGGTGAAGAACACCACCCCTTCCTGCGGCTGCTGCGCCTGCCACCAGGTGGCAAGCTGCACGGTGTCCCCGGCGGCAATGGCGGGCGTCTGCAAATCATATCCTAAAAGGGTAACGGCATCACCCAGATTGGCGGACAGCGGCTGAAACTGGCGCTGCCATTGGGTCTCGATGAGGGGCGGCGTCACAGTGTAAATGGTCAGGGGACGGTCTGCATCGGTGGGGCGCAGCGGCAGCACGACAGGCTCGCCGGAGGAGGGAAAATAACGCGCCAGGGCAGGATGCAGCGCGCCTCGTCCTGGGCGTCGCAGGTGCGCGTCACGG
>CAZDSN010000857.1:0-1930 GCA_964507675.1 uncultured Ardenticatenaceae bacterium
ATTACCCAATTATTTTCTCAATGCCCAAACAGCTTATCCTACATTTGTCTCCGCGTCAGGTTATGTTTGATGGAGCAGGGGTGCGTTGCCAACACGTGCTATGGGGTGGGTCAAAGGGCAACGCAACCACCTGAGTTAGATGTTCAGCCCTGTCAGGTTGATGCCGCGCGGATGTTCCACAGAAAACTCATACTGAAGCGACTGCTTCTGCTCAGGGGCCAACGTCAGCCGCCAGGTGAACATGTTCAGGTCGGTTTTTTCCGCCGGCTCTGGGACCACCCGTTCCAGGCGCACTTTAATGCTCTCGTGACGGGCAACGGGTATCTGATCCTTAATTTCCACGGCAGCGGGCACAGCCAGCAAATTGTGCAGTTCAATTTCGTAACCAAAACGAAGCTGGCGGTTGTCGCGAAGCAGCCGCTTATCTACTTCCCGTTTCACCAGTTCGCGCTTCATCGTGATGCGATCTTCTACACCCAGCAATAATTCGATTTCCTGGCCACGCGACACGTATTGCAGCCGGTTGCTGCCAATGAATTCGTCGTTGACAAACAGGCTGGCTGGTCCGGCTAACAGCGGGCTGGGGCTGTCATTGCGTACCTTAATGCGGCGAAAGACGGCGTCGGTGTGCGCCGGAACGGCCAGATAATCAAGTTTCGGCTCCATGTCAAAACGGGCAATGGTGGTTTTATGAGGGGAACCATCGCTGGGAATGTCGGCGGGGCTGGTGGTGGTGAACTGCACGGACATGCCGGCATCTTGCACCTCGGCCACGGCTACGTCCGCCACCTCTTCGGCAGCCGCCGCCGCAAAGAGGGCCTGCGGCTGCCTTTTTGCCGCCCGCACCATCTCCGCCGCCGGCGCTGCCGGCAAAGGCTGCGGCGGCACAAACACATCCAGATACCAGGGATGCAGCTCAGGCGCCTGCTGGTTCAGGGCGGGGCGCGCCGTAGAGAGGGACAGCTTCACGCCCATCCAGTCCTGTCCCGTGCGCTGCTGCACCTGGGCAATGTAACTCACTTCCAGGCGGCGGCCATTGCCATCATCCGACAGACGCAAATCATACAACGGCTGCCAGCTTGCCTGGCGCACAACGTAACTCAATGCCAGCGTGAAAGAACCCGCCTCCTGCACGTCCACATCCACTCGCGCCTGATACCGCTGCAGCGGGCGCATCGCTTGTAGTTGGGCAATATCCTGGCGCAGCTTCTTCAAGTCACGCTCTAACACCCGCTGCCGCGCGTCCAACTCCCGCACTGCCGCCCGTATCTCATCATCCTGCTGCCGCCAGGACTGCGTCAGACGGGTCTGGTCTTCAATTGTAGAGCGGCCATAAGCCAACCCCTTAGCGTACTCCAGCGTCGCTTCGCGCATGCCGGCCAGGAATTTAGCATGATCCAGCAAGCCAGCCTTTTCATCCTGAATAACGCGCAGTTCCTCTTCGATGCGCTCAATCGCTTCTTCCAGGTCACGCACGGCTGTCGCCGGCGGCTGCGCATAATTGCGCTGCGCCAGGTCAACGCCCAACAGCCGCACCCGCGCCACGCCTCGCCCACCGGTCCGCGCTGATTCAGGCTCTAACGCCAGCGGCAGTTCATCCACCAGCAGCGTATACGTGCCCGTTTCCAGCATGACCTCGCCGCTGCACACTACCCGCGCCCGGTCAGGATAAACAGTCACCTCGCTCACCACTACTGTCACATTGACGTCCATATACCCACCTTAGATTTTCAGCCGTAGAACAAAATTTCTTTGCCACGAGTGGCACGAATTTTCACGAATATGTCGTAGATCGGCATGGTTCATTTTCGCTGACATGACCTTTACAATTTCATGTCATGCTGAGGTCTTCCGAAGCATCCCATTCACCTGGAATAGTCGAGACGTGGGGATTCTTCGCTCCGAAGACTCCGCTCAGAATGACAATTCG
>CAZDSN010000858.1:0-1923 GCA_964507675.1 uncultured Ardenticatenaceae bacterium
TAATCGTCGTGCCTTCCTCGCCGACGTAAAGACAAATCAGATTATCCCCTTGCCAGCACTGCCCACTGCCGGCAGCGGTGGGCAGCGCCGCGGTCACGGCGCTGGCGTATTCCTCGAATGCAGCGGCAAACTCCCCCTCATCCAGCGGCGTATCCCAGCGCAGGTGTAACACCGTCGCCAGCGCTTCATCCTCCTCCCGTACATACACGGTATAAGCGTCGCCGCCCCAGCCGGTAGCGGCGGCGTCCACCGTGTTATCGTCTAACTGCTGCGCCAGGTATTGGCGCAAAAAGAATTCGCCAAACACGTCCGCGTCAAGCTGTCGCCAGGCCACTCCTAATGTATCGGTCAGCGGCGGCAGGGTGACAAGCTGCGGCTGATCGCCCGCCAGATAACGGTCGGGATGCAGGATGTGCTCCGAGGAGCGCGGTGGATTCTGCCAGGCGGCGTCAACCGCCTCAAAGCCGCCTTCCGAATATAAGGTATTCACAAACGTAAACCCTTCGTCATAGGGGAAGGCAAAGCTGCGGCGCAGCACAGAGGGCATCGCATCCAGAGCGGCGCTGTCGCTGCTGTCCTGTAAAGCGGTGTAAATCTCGTTCACTTCTTTGGTAGAGAAGTAGCCATCAAACAGGTAGACCAACTGTACCTGGGTGGCATCCCCCTCCGCCAACGCCCGCAAGGCCATACTGGCCTCGGAATCCAGCCCCTCATCGCTCAGGAGTTCCAACTGGTAATATTGATCCTGCAAAGCGTGGACAAACTCATGGGCGTGCGTCCACTGCTCGTTGGCGTCCAGCGTGTCATCGTCGCTGACCACTACAAACTCCGCCGTTTCCGGGTCGTAAAAGCCCAGAATCTGGTCGCTGTAAAAGCTGGTATACACCTCATAGAGGTCCACGTCAGGCGTGACAAAATCAAAGGCGCTGAGAACGAGGGCATCGTCGCGGGCTGCGGCTGGCGTGTAGTCGGCCAGGTCGGCTTCCACGCGGGTTTGCAGCTCAGCCGCCGTCAGCAGCGTGGGCGTAATGGGATGGAGCGGCGTCAGGCCGCGAATATCCTCGACGTTGGACTCAATCAGGGCGCGCATCTCCCTGTTGGGGTCTGCCGTGCTGTCCACCACCGTCAGCGTCAACTCGACCGGGTTGCTGCTGCGCCCTTGCGTGTTAATGGCCGTCGCGCTCAGGATGTAGCGACCGGCGGCGGCGGGCGCCCACAGCTTCTGTATCGTTACCAACGCTTCATCTGCCGGCGAATAAGAAGCCAGCGACTCCTCATTAGCCGTCAAATTAATGGCAACCAGCCCCCCCGGATCGCTGGCGGACAAGACGATCTCGATTGACTGTCCCAGAGCTATCTGGGTGTCGGGTGACGGCGCAAAGAAAGCTATCAGGGGAGGGCGCGCTTCCCAGGCTTCTGCTGTGGCGGCCTGGACTGCCAGTGCTGTCTCCGCCTGAGCCAGCGATGCCACTAATGTTGCTTCTATTTCCTGCTGCGCGGATACAGTGCCTGCCAGGTCAGCTACCTGGGCCGTGGCTGTGGACAGCACGGCGGCGCGGGTGACTAATTCTGTTTCGGTTGCCCAGAGGGTATCCCCTAACTGCTGCTTTTGCTGCTCCAATTGGGCAATATCGCGGCGCATGGCTGCGCGCGCTTGCCACAAGAAAAACAGGGCCGCCGCCAACACCAGCAGCAGGGCTAGAAAGGTCAGAAGGGCGCTTAGGATGGCGGACTGTTTCATAATCATCTCTCAGTCAAACGGAAGTCGCTGCCTCAGGCGACAGCAGCCTATGGCCTGTATGTTACCAGGGAGCGGGTCAGGGTCAACCAGGATGGACAATTTGCCAAATTGTCCTACGAAAAAAAATTTGATCGCGCTCCGCGCGAGGCGGGACTCCTTACCAGTCGCCCGCCAGGAACAGA
>CAZDSN010000859.1:0-1916 GCA_964507675.1 uncultured Ardenticatenaceae bacterium
GACCGCCGCTGGATTTGAGCAGGGCGTTTTCCAGTTGGGCCAGATGCAGCTTCAGAGCTACGGTATCAAAGGGAAATTCTACTGTTTCCTGCGCTTCGCCGGCAGGCGAGTGCAGTACGGCTATGCGGTAAGTCCGCCCGCCAGTGGCTGCGGTTTCTATGCTGACGTCGAAATCTTCGTATTGCACCTGCGTTACTCCTCGCGCTTATCTGCCCATTGTAGGACAAGCTGTCAGCCTGTCTGGCAAACGGGGGTGAAAACCCCCATCCCCCAACCCCCTTCCCTGGCAATAGGGGCGAGATTACCCGATTATTTTCTCAATGTCCAAACAGTTTGCCCTACAGTCCATAAAAACGATTATACCTTAATTATGGCTTGAACCAGGGAATAAACTAGTGTTCCGTCAAGGGTAAAATGATGGGTTAGATTGGTTCAATCTGGAAGATTGAACCAATCTATCAAATCACGGCGGCTCTTTGAGATTTCGCGGGGTCTGCCCGGTATATGGGTTTGAATTCCTAGAGAACCATCACGCCTGACAGGACACCAGTCTCATAAGCCTGAAATCTGTGCTATCTGCGTCATCTGTGATTATTTTGATCTGCCGCGGCGCATGATGGCGGGGGAGGCGTGGGGGAGTTGGTGGGCCAGCAGGGCTTGTTGGCGCATGATGTTGAGTAGTTCGGGCGGTTTGGGGTGATCCGTGCGCCCTTGCAGATGGCGGTAGAGGGTATGGGCGTTGGTCATGATCCGTTCGGGCGAGTCCCAACCGGCGAAGGGCTGCTGCGCGTACTCTGGGGACAAGACGAGGTCGCGGGCGGCGGCGGCGGCGGATAGACCTGCCTGGAACCGTTCGGTGATTCCTGTTTGCACATATTCCCAATATGCCTGCACCAGGCGCACGCCGTTTTTGTCTGTCAAGGGGCCGTGTCCGGGCACGATCAGGTCTACGTCCAGAGCCAGGATTTTGTCCAGGGCTGTCAGCCAGTTTGCCAGGGGACCAGCCCACATGACGGGAGTGGAACCGATGAAGAGGACGTCGGCGGCGTAGAGGAGGCGGGCGTCGGGCACATAGACGATGAGGTCGCCCTGGGTGTGGGCGGGGCCGACTTCGAGGAGGTGGACGGCGCGCCCACCTACGTCCAGGGTCAGTTCGCCGCTGAAGGCGCGTTTGGCGGGAACGGGTACTACCCCGGCAAAATCATACGGCCTGACCATATTCTGAAACCAATGCCCCACTTTGGCTGCGCCAAACAGGTGGAACAGGCTCAGCGCCTTGCCTACTTTGCCCAACAGCAGCATGGTGCGCGGCTGCGTGACCAGCATCTCGCGGTAGCTGGCTGCTGAAGTAATGATGTCCGCCTGGCTGACCAGCAAATTCCCCCAGAAATGATCGCCATCGGCGTGGGTGTTTACGACCGTTTGCAGGGGCGCGTTTTGCAGCAGCGGGGTCATAGCCGCCAGCATGGCGCGGGTGTAGGGCAAGTCCCATAGGGTGTCTACCAGCAGCGACGCGCCGGCGCCGATAATTATGCCGGCATTGGACTCCCCCCAGGAGCCATTGGGCGTCAGCCAGGCGTAAGCGTTATGCCCCAGGTCGTACAACCCTTCAGCATACAGCGGCGTTTCTTGATAACGTGTCCGCGCGGCGCCGGTGGCCGCCAGGGGCGCGCGGTTGGTCATTAAGGAAAGGATAGAGGTAGATTGTGCTTGCATAGGTGACCTCACTCATATACAGTAGCGTGGGCATGGCGCTCACGTTGGGGCAGTTGGATGGAATTGCTGACCCCATAAAATTTCCGGGTTCAACTATTCCCGCGAGCCTGCAGGCGGTTTGGGGTGGTTGGCGTTACTTCTGCGGATGGCAGAGAGAGTGCTCGTTCTTATGAGATAATTCGGCGTGAATGAGCTTGAGA
>CAZDSN010000860.1:0-1914 GCA_964507675.1 uncultured Ardenticatenaceae bacterium
CACACTCGTTGAGATGGACCGCCAGGGGAATATCGTCAGCGTCAAGCTGGCCGAAAACGCCACCCCCCGCTACATTGAGCGCATTCAGTTGGCGCAAACCGTCCTGACCATCAATTACCAGTATGCTATGAACAATGGAGACACGGGCAGCGGCGTCTACACTTATTTCAACGACGGCAGCTATACCGATGAGAGCGGCGGTACAGGCATATGGGCTGTGCGCCAGCCGCCGCTGACCCTGTTGATGAAGTATGACCCTGGCTTTGGCTGCGATGCGTTCGCCTTAGGCCGCCTGGTAACGCCCACGCAGGTGCAAGGCGTGCGCCTCTGCCAGGATGGCTCTGGCGCGGTTGGCTTCTGGATTGGCACGGTGGTCACGGGCAACCTGGCGACGCTCCCCCCTGGAAACGTGCTGCAGATGCCTGTCGGCAACTGACAAAAGACCTGGCAGGTTTTCGGAAACCTGCCAGGTCTGAATAGATATACGGCTCAGGCCAGGTTTAAGATGTGGCGGGCAATGACCAACCGCTGGATTTCGCTGGTGCCCTCGCCAATGGTCATCAGACGGGTGTCACGGTAAATGCGCTCCACCGGAAATTCGCTGCTGTACCCATAGCCGCCATGAATTTGAATGGCATTGCGGCAAACGCGCTCGCTCACTTCCGTGGCAAACAACTTGGCCATAGCCGCTTCTTTCGTAAACTTCTGCCCTTGCTGCTTAATAGAAGCAGCCCAATACACCAGCAGGCGCGCCGCCTGTATTTCCGTAGCCGCGTCCGCCAGCATCCATTGGACTGCCTGGTGATGGGCAATCGGCTGCCCAAATGTGCGCCGTTCGTGAGCGTATTTGATGGCCTCGTCATACGCCGCCTGCGCCAGTCCCACCGCCAACGCCCCAATGCCAATGCGCCCGCTGTCCAGCGTAGCCAGCGTTTGCTGCAAGCCGCGTCCTTCCTGGCCCAACAGATTTTCGCGGGGGACGCGCACCTCTTCAAAGGTAACAGCGTGAGTGGGGGAGCCTTTTAAGCCCATCTTCTTTTCCGCCGGCCCAATCGTGATGCCTGGCGTGTCCAGGGGCACAATGATATGGCTGAGGCTGCGGCTGCCGCCAGCCCGATCCGTACGGCACAACACCACCACCACGTCAGCCACCGAAGCATTGGTCATCCACATTTTGCTGCCGTCAATGATCCAGGAATCCCCTTCGGCCACAGCAGAAGTGCGTACGCCCCCTTGCAAGTCTGAGCCAGCCCCCGGTTCGGTCAGGGCCAGGCAGCCAAGGCGCCCCTGGCCTGTCGCCAGCGGTGGCAGCCACTTTTGTTTTTGCGCTTCTGTGCCGTAACGCACAATCGGTCCCAGGGCCAGCCCGTTGTGCGCGGCAATTGCCAGCGCCGTAGAGCCGCACCCCCAGCCCAACTCCTCAATGGCTATGGCCGCACTGACAGCGTCAACAGCGGCCCCGCCATATTGTTCGGGCACTTCCAGACCAAGCAGTCCCAATGGTCCCATTTTGTGCACCGCCGTCCAGTTGAAGGCGGCGGCTTCATCGGTATGGCGGGCCAAAGGCTTGACTTCTTTGGCCACAAAGTCATGCACAACGTCGCGGAACTGCCGCTGCTCCGCAGTAAGCTGAAAGTCCATAACGCCTCCTTCGTAAAGACGTTGCATTGCAACGTCTCTAACTCCGTAGGGCGGGTTGGCAACCCGCCCATCCTTCAAAAATCTGCGCAATCCACGTAATCTGTGATTATTTTTATTCCGCAGTGCGTCCTACCCATCTCATGTGCCTGTCAATTACGAAACGGCAACTTTTGCCGCCGGTAGGCACAGAAGAAGCTATTATTTTTCGCGTAGTCATTAAAGAAGTGACAGTGCCAATCAAATTTGTCATGCGGAACAAATAGTTCGGCAAGT
>CAZDSN010000861.1:0-1912 GCA_964507675.1 uncultured Ardenticatenaceae bacterium
AGCGCAGACCAGCGAGTCGCCAGCCGCCAACAGATACGGGAAGGCCACGCCACAATCTACCGAAGCCACGCCTGCGCCGCTAATTTCATCGGCTACGCCGGTAACAGTGGCATCGAAGGGGGTGTTGTTGGCCACGGTAATACTGCCGCTGACGGCCCAATCACTATCTGCATAACCCGTCTGGATCACATCAACCGTATAACCAGACGTGTCGCTGTCGCCGGCAAACATCCACCAGGTGTCTGGGGCAACCGATTTGAGAATGTCCCACAGATAAGTGCGGGTATAAGTGGTGGCAGCGTCTTTGGTGACTTCCACTTCGTAATCATAGCAGAAGTCAATGTGGCTGATCTCATAGGGCTGGTTGTTATTCGGGTTGATGGGGGAATGCAGATACGTGTCAGCAAAGGCTTCGGCTGGCGGGTCATACGCATAGACATTGGCATCGGTGCCGCCTTTGACGATCACGGCATCCACGCCTAGCGTCGAACTCCAATCGAAGTACACGCCATCAGAGTCAATGGTGACGGAATTGATGCCATCCGGGAAAAAATAGGTGCCGCTCCCCGGCGGTTCTGGCTGTGGTTTGAAACCGAAATCGTAGCCTAAATCCGTACAAGATGGATTGCCGGACACCTGGACAGGTTCGACCGACGCCGCTCCGGCGCGGGAGACGAAGCCTATGGCTACAGCAACTACAACGACAATCATCACAAGCAGTGACGAAAAGTTCTTAAGGGTTTTCATGTTCGATTGTTCTCCTGAATTAACTCACGCAACTGTTCGGTCCTATCCAATGGGCTCATAGTGGGTTATGGACATACCGAATTTAAGACAAAGACAGAGCAAAACACGCACACGCGGCTGGTTTGGGGGGATAGACTCTTTTCTTCGACTGACCTCCTTTGTTTAGACATGACAACAGGCAATACGGCAGGTACCAGTCAAGAGTGGCCCGTCAAAGACGGGCAACGCCGCCCGACGGGTCTTGCTTGACCACCTGGCAAAGAACTTTTTTAGTTGGCGCAATACTGACAGATATTTGAGATGCCCGGTTGAGCACAGCTAAATTAACAGCGCCTGGCGGGCCAGGAAACTGGCGCCAGCACAATCACTGCTAATCCGGCAACTCCTATCATAGGCATGACGGGAGATGCCCGGGCAATAGCGTATTAACGCTAAATTCACCTTAACAGAGAGAGCAGGAAGAAAATAAATACACCTGAAACCAGCAAATTGGGGCGATTATGCAAATTGGTCAGGCGAGTTCTGGCAATAGGGGGAAAAACAGGCACAGCTTGCGCTGTATTGGTCGTCAAACGGGGCGAGCAAAGGCCATGATACGCCAGATGCGATGGCTGTCCTGGTAAACGGGTTTTAAGCCGCTCTGCGCCGCTACCTGAATCACGTCGGGCAGGGGATGCAAAAAGGGATGGTAGCCGCTGCCCACCAGCGTCAGCGCGGCATCCATCAGGCGAAACGGCCAGCGCACCCACCAATCATCAAACGGGAAGCTGATGACTAATAAACGGTGCGCACGGGCGGCGGCAGCGCCGAGCAACTGCTGCAAATAGGGATAGCAGCAAATCACCCGATCCATGACCACCACGTCCGCCGGCTCAAAGGCGGCCGCGTTCTGGGCGAAGTCCTGGTGAAAATAGGAGACGGCATCTGTCAGGCGCAGTCTGCCGGCATTTTCCCGCGCCGCCGCAATAAAGGCAGCAGATGCATCTACCCCCGTGACCTGCTGCACGACTCCCCGTCGCAGCAGGTCGTGATGCAAACCGCCAGCGCCGCAACCCACATCTAACAGGCTTAACGGCTGTTTATCAGGAGTGGCAAAAGCCTTCACAAAAGCCGCCAGCGTTTGGGCGCGCGGCTCCAGACCATGCGCCAGGTCGTCGCGCGCATT
>CAZDSN010000862.1:0-1907 GCA_964507675.1 uncultured Ardenticatenaceae bacterium
GTAGCCGGATACAGCGTGATCTGCCATAGCCCATTGAGTTCCGGGGCGGCGGTTGTCAGTTGTAGATAGGTAGTAAAGTTGGATACGCCAATAGGCAGGCTGCCATAGCGGAAACTATCATAGAAGTTGGAGGTCGTCAGCGGCATCCCGTAAATGGTGAAACTCTCAGCCATAAATTTGATAGCATTAATGGCTTCATCACTGGCCAGCCCCGTGGCAAAACCATCCGGGCTGTATAGTTCCGCGCCATGATTAAAGATGTAGGGAGCCGTGATCAGATAGCCTTTGGAGCCGCTGCCACTGGAAAGCGGCGTGTTGAAGTTCATGCCATACCGCTGCAATTCTGGCAAAATCTCAATCACTTCGTTCCACGTCTGTGGAATCGGAATGCCTAACGAATTCATGATGTCTTGGCGGTAGTAAGTGACCCAGAAATCCTGCGTTTCGGGGATGGCGTAGACGGAATCGTTAATGATGTAACTTAACAGGGAGCCGGGGGTGTAGATATTGATAAAGGAATCAAAGTCGTCAAACGAGCGCAAATCTTTCAAAGCATTGCGGATGGCTAATTCATACGGCACGTTTGTGCTCACGCCCAACGCCACATCGGGTTGGATGCCGGCAGCATTCGCCAGCACCAGTTTGGACTCGTCCGGCATAATCGAAAACTTGACACTTATGCCCGTCTCGGCGGTAAAGGTCTGATCCGAAATCAACTGCAACAAATCAACGTATTGGCGGGGACGATTCACCCATACCTCAATTTCGCCCGCTTCCGCGCCCAGCGATTGGTACGGATCGGGCTTAAATGAATGGAAGAACCGCTTGATCCCCTCCAACAGGGACGTTAAAAACGACACCCTCACCGGCTGGGGCATGGAATCTGCTGCATGAATATACACCTTGTCCAGAGCTAAAGGCTGGCTTTGCAGCGAAGGCAGCAGGCTGCCCAGCAGTTGCGCCGCCGAACCTGACCCCTCCGAAAAACGATTCATGCGCACCGGAATCTCATCGGAGTCTTGAGCCAGGAACAGGATGTTGTCAATCGCCATTTGATAAGCCAGAATTTCTTGCGACCCGCCGCTTTCGTGAATAGACTTCAAGATGTCCAGGTCTTCCTGCAAATCGTCGGCAATGGCCATTAGCTGCGCTTCAATATCCGGGATGTAGTCAGAAATCACCCATTCTTTGAAGGGATCAACCTGATTGCCCGTCAGCTTTTTGATTTCTAGTGACAGAGTGTTGATGTCCAGCAGTCCCTTTTGGATTTTCTGAATAGCCGAGAGGTAGGGCGCATTCGTGGCTTCGATCCCCAGGACGTTCACGCCTTTGCGCAAGAAGATTTTGTACGGCGTCTCTTCTCCCCCTAAGGTCATGTTGGACCAGTCCGTAGAATAGTTGAAAGCCACCTGGTTTAGTTCGGCAAACAAAACTGCGTCGTTGATCGTAATGCGGCGGAAAACGGTGAAATTATTCTTAACGTTCTGCAGGGCACGCAGCGTAATGACATACATGCCGTCGGCGGGCGCGGTAAACTCATAATAGACGGCGCTGCCGCTGCGTTCCCAGTTTTCGCCGCCCAACGTGTTTAATAAAAGCTGGTAAGTGTCATAGGGACTCACTTCCAGACTGCGGTTGTTGGCCGGGCGTATCGAAGTGTCATTTTTATAGGAGGGGCGCTCGGCTTCGATCTCGATGAACGCGCCTGCGGCATCGGCGGCTTGATTGGCTTGCTGGTATTCGCTGTAGCTGGGGTAGGGCGCAAAGGGTTCCAGGTAAATACTCCCCAGCAGCATGGTCTCTTTGGCTAACTGAAACTCGAAGGTGTGTTCGCCGGCGGTCAAGGTAAGCTGCAGCGGGTACGCCTGGCTGAAGTTGGCGTCGCGCATGGCCACATTTGTCCAGCG
>CAZDSN010000863.1:0-1907 GCA_964507675.1 uncultured Ardenticatenaceae bacterium
AAGATGACGATGTTTCGCATAAAAAAAGAGCGGAGACGAGTCAATTATCCCCGTCTCCGCCCATGAGCATTGATCTAGAAGCGTAACCTGTAAGGTCCTACGGCACTGTAGTGCCGCCCTGCGCATTTACGCGGGGACCATCCTGAAGAAGCATTGGAACGAACCTGTGGTAAGGAGCGATACCTTTTTGGCGCAAGGGTCGTTTATTCCGGAGAAGGAATTTGGAGCACATCATAGACGACTAGCCCCGGCCCCTTGTACAATATGCCAACAATGGCAATGATTGGTGGGTTCGTGGGCATAAAGTTTGTCTGGATAGCCTGGCAGTAATTGGCCGGCAAGTTGAAGGGTCCCGCAGTCTGCACCGTACCATCAGCCAGGTAGATTCGCAAATACAGTGCCTGAGCGTCCCCATTGGTAGAAAGGTTAATATTGAGCCTGCCCTGAACGAGGGTGAGGTCAATGAACTTTGGCGGACAGCCCGCTTGTCCTATCCAAAACGACAGAGCCAGGGAGCCGCCGCTGGCAACGCTGCCATTGGCGTTCATGCCCGGGGCCGCATCATTCCAGTTGCCTGTGCCGCCCAAAGGCCCCATGTAGGAGAAGGTATCCAACACGGTCGTGCCATCGCTAAAATTGTCAATCGTGGCAATGTTGGCATATCCATGTGTACCAATCGTACCGCCAGGAGGGGTGGGAGCGCCGTCGCAGACGTAAGTCTGATCAGGCAGCGCGCCACCGTTCACGTTGGTGAACCGGATGGTGACGGTGGAACCTGCACGGGAGGCCAGCATGTGGGCGCTGTTGAAGGGTTGAGACAGGGCGAAGAAACCCAGACCAAAAGTGCCGGCGCTGGAGTTGTTGCCCAGGTAGCAGCCACCGTATTCAAAATTGCCGGTGGCAGACTGCTGCTGTACTTTGAGAAATGGGTGAGGTGCATCGGGATTGACGCCATCCCCGTTTAGCACGAGACCTGTGTATTGCAGCGATGTGCCGACCGCCCGAATGTCGCCCGCGGCTACGTCGCCCGCGGTGACACCGTTATAAGCCAGGTCTTTCGCTGTGGGGACGTACATTTCAGGTACATAGCCAAGCGTGGCGTCAACGGTTGGCGCTGCCGGCCTGTCAGCGGCGAAAGCAGCTGTCAGCGTCAGCAGTACGGCCAGTAAGACAATAAACGACGAAACAACCAACTTTTTATTCATCCGATTCTCCTTTACTACTACTAATGGGTTTGAGTCGGAAACTGTCAGCATCACGACAGAGCCAACACCTTGGGCAGCAATCCCGTTCAGTAGTTGGCGCAAATGAAACACTCACATGCCGTTTTTGAACTGTTACGCTGCTAATTATTGGCTTCGCTCTACTGACAAAGGACATCTTTAAGAATACAGGAAAACTTCCCAAAAGTAAACCAGGAATTACAACCAAAACGTCGAACCCGTCTTTGAGTTCGGCGTTTTGGCCGTCGGACAGCAGCCTCAAGGGGTGTCGTTGTGTCCGGTTATTCATTATCTGGTGGCGAGAGCGCTGCTGTCCACTGATTCCAGGCCAGTGGGTTGGAACACGCAGCCAGGTACGTCAGAAAAAAGAAGGGCGGAAACAGGGACATTAACCACCTGTCTCCGCCTTTTTAGATTTCAGGCGTCAGTTTGAGTGACGTTGCTACCTTACGGTACAGGCACGCAATCTTGGGCTACCACACCGGGCACGGCCGGGTCATAGACGAAGGAGCAGATTGACGTGACAGGTGGGTTAGCTGGGATGTAGTTGGTATTGAAGGTGTTCGAGAAGCAGGCGGGCAAGCCCGTTTGCAGCACGTTTTGACTGGTGCCATTGGCGAAGTAGAAGCGGACCAGCCAATACTTAACGGTGTTCCCCGTGGCAACGCTGAGCGCCAGGTTCGG